>DATEZM010000150.1:0-2513 GCA_035255625.1 Rhizomicrobium sp.
TATGAATCGCATCAGCAATTGCTGGATGACATCGAGTCCGGCCGCTTCACGCACACCGAGGCCGGACGATTCATCCAAAGCCTGTCGCGGCGGTTCGACAAGCCCGCAATCGACGACATTTTCGAATATCTGAAGCTCCACGCCCAGCTGGTGCTCCGTGCCGAGAAGCGGTCCTTGGCGCGCGAAAGTAACGAAAAGCCTGAGCCGGAGAGCGCCGTTCGCGAGGATCTGAAGCGACTCCACAACCTCGAGAAGAAGATTGGCCGCACTGCTCTGGCGACGCTGTGGCCGCATCTGCACTTCAGCCGGCGCGAGCTGTGGGAGCTCCACGAATTGCAAATGTGAATCCGGCAGAGTCTGTGTGCGCCGTCAGGCGACCAGCGCGCTCGGCTTCAGTCCCAGCTCCTTCAGCAGCGGCTCGGCGTAGTCGATGCGCCCGGTCATCGTCTTGGGATCGCCGCTGGCCAGCCGGTAGACCGCTTCGGCGATATACTCGATCGGCTGGACGCGGTCCTTGGTGCGCTCGTTGATCAGGCCGTGCACCGCGACGCCGGGCGTATCGACGAGACCCGGCGAGACGACATTGACCGCAATCCCGTCGTCATACACCTCGGACGCCAGTCCGGTGGTGAAGCGCTCGAGCGCCGCCTTGCACATGCCATAGACCGTGCCGCCACGCGCCGTCCCCGTCATGTAAGGTTGTTTGGGGTGCAGGCCCGCGGGCGAGGAGATATTGACGATCCATCCAGATTTGCGCGCCTTCATCGACGGCAGCACGAGCTGCGCAAGATGGAATGGCGCATAGACCTGCACCTCCATCATCAGCTTGAAGCGCTTCTCGGTGAAGTCGGCCACCGGCGCGAAATAGGTGATCGCCGCATTGTTGATCAGGATGTCGATCGGGCCGAACGCGGCCTGCGCCTTCTCGATCAGCATTTCGCGTTCGCGCGCCTGGGCGAGATCGGCTTTGATGAAGATGACCTCGGCGCCAGTACGCTTCACCCGCTCGACGGTTTCGTGCAGCGTGCCCGGAAGCCGGCTCTCGCCGGTCTCGGCCGTGCGCGCCGAGACGACGATCTTGGCGCCTTCCTGGCCGAGCCTGACCGCAATCGCTTCGCCGATGCCGCGGCTGGCGCCGGTGATCAGCGCCACCTTGCCCTTGAGAGTTCCCGCCATGATGTCCTCCCGATGGAGCGTCGCGCGCCCCTTATCAATCTTCGGGAAGCGTAGGCGTCTCGCTCGCCAGGGACAATGTCCTGCGACTTTTGTGCGTCGCGGCGTACCAGGCGAAGAAAATCGCCGGCAGCACCATCAGGCCCGCCGAAAAGAACGGCGCGTCGACGCCGATATTGGAAAAGGTCAGGGCCGCGATCTGAGGTCCGACCAGCCGGGCCAACCCGCCGACTGCGTTGTTGAGGCCGAGATACTGGCCCTGATGATCGAGGTCGACGTTGCGCGACAGCAGCGCGGAGACATTCGGCCACGCTACCGACTGTCCGAAAGCCGAGATCGAGAGCAGCGCGACGATCATCGGTCCGCCTGTCGAGAAAGGTTGCAGCGAGGCGCACACCGTCGTCAGCAGCATGCCCACGGCCAGCGTCTTCGCCTCGCCGAAACGCTTCGATGCCGGTCCGGCGATGAAGATCTGGCAGCTCGCCGCGACGATGCCGGTGACCGCAAAGGCCAGGCCCACGTCCCACGGGCTCCAGTTGAAACGAGCCTGCGTCCACAGACCGAACACCGACTCGATGCCGTTGAAGGCGCAGCCGGCGAGCAGCGTCACCATCATCAGCCGGCTGATCACGGGATTGGTCGCGGCGTGAGTGACGACGGCCCAGCGGCTCGGTTTGTGGCCGATGCGCCGCCGCACGCGGCTTTCCTTAAGGAAAGTGATGAGGCCCAGAACGCACACCGCCGACAGGCTCGACGCGATCAGAAGCGGTACGCGGAATCCGGCATGGCCCGCCGCCGGATTGGCGAGCAGGCCGCCCACCGCCGGTCCGACGATGAAGCCGATATTGTAGGCCGCGCTCAGCCACGACATCTTCCCCGTGCGCTCTTCGGGCGGCGTCACATCGGCGATGTAGCCCTGGATCGTCGCGCCATTGCCGCTCGCCATGCCGCCCAGCAGGCGCACGATGAAGGCGACATAGATGTTGGGCGCGAAGGCCAGCGCCAGATAGCACAGGCAGTTGCCGCTGACGGTGGCGATCAGGACCGGCTTGCGCCCGACCGTGTCGGACAGCCGTCCCCAGAACGGCTCGCCGAAGAACGAGCCGATGGCATAGGCCGAGAAGATCAGCGCCACCTGCCAGGGTGGCGCCTGGAACGACTTGGCATAGAACGGCAGCAGCGGCACGATGATGCCGAAGCCGAGCAGGTTGATGAACATCACCGACAGCAAGGTCGGCAACGCAGCGGGCGAGACGGGGGCGGGCTTGTCGGTGTCCATGGCGATAGGCTCTTAATAGTGCTGCGATGGCGGCGAGCAAGACGCGTCGAGTCGCAGTTGG
>DATEZM010000151.1:0-3556 GCA_035255625.1 Rhizomicrobium sp.
TGCCTCACCGCCCTGCCCGATCGCGAGCGGCCGCTGATGGTGCGCGCGCTGATGGCCGGAGATATGCCTGGCGCGCTGCGCTGCGTCCGCGATTTCCGCGCCGCCGCCGCCGCGATCTGGGTGCTGACGCTGGCGCTCAGCGCGGCGGCCCTTGCCTGGTTTCCGCATGCGATCCTGAAAGCGGATTACGACATGCGGCAGATCGTGTTCGTCGTCGTGCTGTGGGCCGCGATCGTGGCGATCCGCACCTTGCGCACACCGGAAGCGGTGCTGCTCCAGGCCGCGCGCGAGTTCAAGGTGCTCGCAGGCGCGAGCGTCTGGTCGAGCATCGTGGCCGTCGCGGCGACCACCGCGCTGCTCCTGCTGTTCGGACCGGTCGCCTCGCTCGCCGGCATCCTGATTGGCGACGTGGTGATGACCGAGCGCGTCTTCGCGCTGACGCGGCGGTGGAAGCGCGAGCAGGGTTGGCAAGCAGCGACAGCGGCGATTTGAAAATTATTTTCACGAAACAAAATATCGTTCGCGGCAGCGCAGCACGAAAACTTATCCACGCAGCAAAATGAAAATCGCCGCGGCCTCTGCGGTCTTGCGCGAAAGCGGTGTTGGATAACGACCCCTTAATCGGCGCCGAGAATTATTTTCGCCTGCCCCTTGAACCGAGTCGGTCTACGCACCAATTCACCCATATCCCCACAAGTGCATCTCGAACGGTGCGCCGCGATTTTCGCGGCGCACCGTTTCGCATTGGAGAACCCTATGAAGCCTCAGCGCGCCATCACGTCCGACAGAACATCCGCGAGGTGCGCGGCATTCTCGCCTTGCACCATCGAGCGGTGGTCACCCGGCACCTGGCGCACCGTCATCTCCGCGCAGAGTCTGCGCCACAGGCACGCCGGATCGGGACGGTGCGGATCGGGGATTTCCGGCACGATCAGGAGCAGCGGTCCGGCGTAGTAACGCGGCGCAAACGCAGACACGGCTTTCAGCGTTGCGTCCGCGACCGCTTGCAGTGCCGGCGGAATGCGCGTCGCGGGAGGTGGCTGCGGCGCGTCCGTGCCGGCGCGCCGCAAGACGCCACGCGTCAAAGACTCGAGTGCCGCAGCGCCATAGCGCAGGCCGGCGCCGGGCGTCATTCCGCCAAGCGTGCGCAGATGATGCCGCGCGCGGTCTGCCAGCAGACCGAGCCAGATCGCGAGCGGCCATTGCCGCACGTTGGTCTGGGCATCGATCAGCGTCAGCGAAGCGACGGGTGTCCCTTGCGCCGCCAGCAGCTGCGCCATCTCGAAGGCGATGAGACCGCCGGAGGAATAGCCGGAAAGATGTATCGGCCTCGACGGGAAGCCCGGTTTGATCGCGGCGATGTAGTCCTGCGCCATCGCGTGGATAGAGCCGCGTGGTGTCTCGCGGCCGTCGAGGCCCCGCGCCTGGATCGCAAAGACCGGTCCGTCGCAATCGATGCGGCGGCCGAAGGCGAACAGCTCCATGACGTTGCCGCCGGCGCCGTGCACGACAAACAGCGGCGCGCCGTCACCGCCCTTGATCGGCACGAGCAGCGAGAATTCCGCCGTCTGGTGACCATCGATCGCGGCCGCAAGCTTCGCGACCGTCGGCGCACCATAGATCGCCGTCACCGGAAGGATCTCGCCGAATTCCTGTTCGACGGCGAACATCAGATTGAGGGTGGACAGGGAATCGCCGCCAAGATCGAAAAAATCGTCGTCGCGACCGACCTGCTCGCGGTCGAGCACACGTCGCCAGATCGCGGCCATGGCCTCTTCCGTACGGCCTTGCGGCAGCGCCGACACCGGACGCTCGACGTGGCGGCGCGATGTCGCCTCGTCGATCGCGGCCAGACCCGCCATGTCGAGCTTGCCGCTGGCAAGGCGCGGTATCGCTTCGATCTTATGAATTTGCCGCGGCTGCAGCGCCGCCGGTAGCGTCTCGCGCAATTGCGATTTGAGGTGCGCCGGATCGGCGTCGCCCGTGGCATAAGCGATGAGTTGCCATTGCCGCCCAACGCGGCGCGGAAACACCGCGGCGTCGCGGATACCGGCATGACGCCGGATGGCGGCTTCGAGCTCGCCGGGTTCGACGCGGACGCCGCGGATCTTGATCTGGCGGTCCTTGCGGCCGACGAGATCGATCAGTCCGTCGGCGCGCAGCCGCACGAGATCGCCGGTGGCGTGGATGCGGCAGGAAGGATTGTTGGGATCGGGTGGAAAGCCGCTTGCGTCCACTCCGCCATTCGACCAGCGCCCGAGCGCGACGTAGGGACTGCGCAGGAAGGCGGGCAAGGGATTCGTCTATCTGGATCTTAACGGCGCCCGGCTCTCCAACGAGAAGACGATTCGCCGGGTGAAGTCTCTCGCCATACCCCCGCTCGGACGGACGTATGGATCTGTCCCTCCGCGGACGGGCACATTCAGGCGACCGGCCGCGACGCCAAAGGCCGCAAACAATATCGCTACCATCCGTCGTTCCGAGCGATTCGCGAGGGGGTCAAGTTCGAACACATACTCGCGTTCGCTGACGCTCTTCCGACTATCCGGGCGAAAGTCGCCGAGCACATGGCGCAACGCGGCTTGGGACGGGAAAAGGTGCTCGCGACGGTCGTATACCTGTTGGAGACAACGTTGATCCGTGTCGGAAACGACGATTACGCCCGTCGAAACGACAGCTATGGGCTCACCACGCTGAAGAATCGCCATGTGGCGATCGCGGGCTCCGAAATCCGCTTTCAATTCACCGGCAAGAGCGGAAAGCAATGGTCGCTGAAGCTTCGGGATCGCCGCGTGGCCAAAATCGTTCGCGCCTGCCAGGAATTGCCCGGGCAGGACCTGCTGCAATATTTCGACGAAGACGGAAAGCTTCACGCCGTCGCGTCCGGCGACGTCAATTCCTATTTGAGGCGGATCAGCGAACGAGACGTGACCGCGAAGGATTTCCGCACCTGGGCAGGAACCTTGATGGCGGCGATGGCCCTGAAAGAGCTCGCGCTGTTCGAGACTCTCGCTCAGGCCAAGCGCAATCTCAAGGCGGCCATTGCACGTGTTTCCGCCAGCCTGGGCAACACGCCGACCATATGCCGCAAATGCTATGTCCACCCAGAGGTGCTCAACGGATATCTCGAGAGAAGGCTTGTGCTCGAGA
The DNA here is from genome assembly GCA_035255625.1 of Rhizomicrobium sp. Taxonomy (GTDB): domain Bacteria; phylum Pseudomonadota; class Alphaproteobacteria; order Micropepsales; family Micropepsaceae; genus Rhizomicrobium. Next base: position 3,151 of record DATEZM010000151.1, read on the forward strand.
TCGAATTGGCGAGCGAGGGCGATTTGATCGGCGAACTCGCACGATTGCGACCGGAGGAAACCGCGCTGCTCGTGCTGCTGAAGTCACGTTCGAGCGGCGGCGTGAGAGTCTCGGAGCTGATGTCAGGATGAAGGTTCCGGTCACGCGGAATGCAGGAACCAAACGGGAGCCGGGATCGTTCTGACGGAGAGGCGGAGCGGCGGCCAACCCTGACAGCGCCCGATGCGTCAATCCGTAGGTCTGCCCGGCTCGAGGCCGGGCATGACGGGCAGGCGTTTCCCCTAAATCAGGCAGCTCGAAATGGATCGTGAATTCTCCGAGACGGACGTTCTTTCCAGTTCCAGCGCAATATTCGAGCTGCCCTTCAATTCAACATCGCATGAATCTTCCGGTTGGCGTCGACGCT
>DATEZM010000152.1:0-12868 GCA_035255625.1 Rhizomicrobium sp.
GCGGCACCGAGCCGCCGGGTTCCAGCCCACTCAACTTCGAAAAACGGGCCGGCGAGTTCAATTGCGCCGGCTGTGGTGCCGAGCTGTTCGACAGCAAGACCAAGTATGAGAGCGGCTCCGGCTGGCCGAGCTTCTATCAAGCCAAGCCCGGAGCCGTGAACATTCGCACCGACCAAAGCCACGGCATGGAGCGTGACGAGGTGACGTGCGCCAGGTGCGGCGGCCATCTGGGTCACGTCTTCCCCGACGGTCCGCCTGAGACTGGCCTGCGCTATTGCATGAACGGCACGGCGCTGAAATTCGAGCCGAAGTCCTGATGTTCGAAGGCGAGCGCCCGACCGGCACCAAGCCGGAGATCTACAGTCAGCTCGCGCTGATGGCGAAAGGGTTGTTCGCCGGCGAGCGCGATGCCATCGCCAATGCCGCGAACCTGTCGGGCCTGCTTTGGATGGGCCTAACCGATCTCAACTGGGCGGGCTTCTACTTTCATAAGGGTCCGGGACTGGTACTGGGACCGTTCCAGGGAAAGCCGGCCTGCGTGCGCATCGAGATCGGCCGCGGCGTCTGCGGCACAGCGGCGGCGCGACGCCACACCGTTGTTGTCCCCGATGTGACGGCGTTTCCGGGCCACATTGCCTGCGATGCGGCCTCGCGGTCGGAGATCGTGGTGCCGCTCGTCTCCGGCGAGCGGCTGATCGGCGTGCTTGATCTCGACAGTCCGGTTACGGCGCGCTTCGACGACGACGATGCGCGCGGCCTGGAAGCGCTCGCATCTCTCTGGGTCTCCGCGAGTGATCCAATCTAGCCGGGGTGCCGGTCCGCGGCGTGGCTGGCGGCTTGGGCCTCGGCTCCTTTGAGTTCGTTGCCTTCCGGCCCCCGCAGAGCACGCTCAGCCGCTTTACCCATCGCGGGGATTCTCTTCCTGTTCGTCTTGACGAAGCGCTCCTCCGCCGCGCGGAAGCGGCGCGATGCCTTATAGTTCCCCTCGCCATATTCGCGGCTTGCCCGCGCCGTCTTCTTTGCCGTCTTGGCTCTCACCTTCACCGCCTTCTTGGCTACCACCTTGCGCGGTGCAGCCTTGGCCGGTTTGATGGCCTTATTGCGCTTGCTGCCAGTGCTTTTGCGCGCTGCCATATCCGTCTCCTTCATCGTGTGAGTGGTGTCGGTGCAACGATCAAGCTGCGCGAAAGTTCACGGGTCGGTGTGTCGCGTTTCAGTTCGAAGCATGTAGGCGAAGACCGAGCACGGAAACAGGCCCACGTTCGGCGTCGTAGCCCGGGCTCGCGATCCACTGGTAGTCGAGACTGACCGCCAGCCAGTCGGTCGCGGCCGCGCTATAATAGGCCTCCAGAATGCGTTCGTCGGCATATTGGGGCAGGGCGCCATCGCCGATCAGAATGCCGAGGCCGCCGGCAGCCAAATAGCGGCGCGCCGAATTCGAGATCGCGTTGTCGACCTCCGCCAGCCCGATCGTGTCGTCCGGCCGCGACCACGCGCCGCCCTTAAGTGATACTCCGACTGCAATGGTTCGGTTGATCTCAGTAAACTCGAAGGCTTCCTTGCTGCCATCGTCGAAGCCGAAGCGCAAGAAAGCAGACCAGTCGCCGCCCAGCTTTTGCTCCGCATTGAGTACGAAGCCGCCACGGTCCGCCGGATGCCGTACCAGCGCAGTGTCTGGTGTCGTGTGGGTCGCAATTCCAAGCGCGACCGCATCATTGTAGCTGCCCATGCGGCCGCGATTGACCCAGCCGAGCAGTTTGACGGTGCCGTCCTCGCCTAGCAGCGAATGGCGCATTTCGAGCTCGGTCACGATCTCGTATTGTCCGAAGCCGCGCACGAGCTGTGTCGTATTCGGGACGCGCGACAGGTCGAACAGGCCGCCCCGCAAGGTCCACCAATCCTGCGTCCATTCTGCCGCAATGCCGTAGCTGTAGCCCCACGCATCGGCGGCATAGTCGAATGTGCCGGTATCGATCAGCGACCAGTTGAGAAAATCCGCCTTCGGATCGTGGGCCAGCGAGTTGGTGTCGAAAATGTCGGTCACCGAAAACTTGCCGGCGGTCAGGATGAGATTGTCGGCGCTTTGTGTCCCACCGAGTTGATTGGCACCAGCCGCGATCGGTCGAACATCGCCGCCGAGGTCGAAGCTCTGGCGGAAAAACAACCGCTGTAACCGGAAATAGGGAGTCTCGCTGCCGACCTTGTATGCCTCGCCGCTTGGAAAGCCTGCCACACCGAGCGTGCCCGACAGGCCGAAGCCCTGATCGATTTCCGGATCGACGTAGATTTCACCGCCGTCCCACAGACGTGCGCCGGCGAACAACGTCGCGTCGAAGGTCTCGCGGCCGCTCGCGTTAGGCACGAGACTATTGGCGCCCTGGAATGGAGAGCGAAAGCCCGGCTGGAACTGGACCACGAAGGTTGCTTGCTCGTGCAGCGACCAGGTCTCAGGTGCAGCATCTTCTGCGTGGGCCGCGGCGCATAGCAGCAGAGTCGGAATCAGGATGCACGAGAGGCGGGTCATCACGGTTTCCAGGTCGAGTCCGCTGGGCGTGAAGCGTTCCTAAGGCCGCAAGGCCGCGAGCATGTCGTAAGCACGATTGACCAGGACGGAGAAGTGACCCTCGCCACGGTAGAAGGTCGCTGTTGCATTCGTAAGACGCGTGGCCATCGCCCGCGCCGGGCCGACCGGCATGATGCGGTCCTCGTCGCCGTGCCAGACGAAGAAGCGCGGGCCGGCCAGCCGCGTGATGTCGAAACCCCAAGGCTTCACCAGCCGCTCTATTTCCGCGCGGTTGCCCGCCCCGTTTTGCCGCGCCGTCTCCATCATGGTGCGGGCCAGCACCATCCGCAGGCTCTCGATCTTCATGAGGCGCAAATCCTCGCCGCCCAGCCACTGCGCGACCCGCAACATGCGTTCACGCACCAGGCTTTCGTTTGGCGGACCGTCGGGGCGAAATTGCATCAGGCGGCGGCGCAGATATTTCGGATAGCGATGCGCCACCCACCAGGCGAGGCGGCGGACGCGCGGCCCGGTACGCCGTGCGATCTCCGGCGGCGGCACGGCGCTGATCAGCGAACAGGCGGTGACACGATCCCCGAGCCGATGCACACAGGCCAGCGCATAGGGCCCGCCCGCCGACATGCCCTGCACCGCAAAGCGTTCGATGCTCAGAAGGTCTGCCGCTTCGGCGACGTCGTCCGGCCAGTCGAGCAGCCGGTCGCCGTCCTTGGGATCGCTATAGCCGATGCCCGGCCGGTCGAGCGCGATGACGCGCATACCCAGACGATGCGCTGCCTCCTCAAGCATCAACGCTTCGAGCCGAGAAGAGCCATGGCCGTGGAAATGGAATACCGCCGGACCGCCGGATTTTCCAACATCGAGATAGCCGAGCTTGCGGCCGTCCTTCAGCGTCAACGTGGCGTAAGGCTCGACGAGACCCAGCTCCCCCATCAGGCCTGCCTCGTGTTGATCGTCGTGCCGGCCTTGAGCGCCAGCGTCACCGGCGTGCGTTCCGCGATGTCGGCCAGGCGCGCACGTTGCTCGGCGTCGAGAGCGCCTTCGATATGCAGCACGCGTTCTATGCGAAACGCCGCGCCGTCGCGATAATATTCGAGGTCGACACCGAGGCCGGTCAGCGGCCAGCTCTTGCGCTCGGCATACATGCGCAGCGTGATCGCGGTGCAGGCGCCGAGACCTGCTAGCACAAGTGAGAAGGGCGACGCGCCGGCATCGCCGCCGCCGGCCGATGCCGACTCGTCGGCGACGAGTTCGTGATGCCCGGCGCGAATCTCAGTGCGGTAACGTGCCCCGGCCAGCTTGGCACTGGCGCGTCCGACCAGCCGGGTTTCTGCCGCACTCATTCTTCAGGGTCCTTCGACCGTGTAGCCGTCGGCGCGCAGCAGGGCTGGCACACCCTTCGGTCCTACGAGGTGCGCCATGCCGACAGCGACGAAGAATTTGCGGTCCTCGCTCAGCATGGACTCGATCTGCCGCGTCCAGTCGCGGTTGCGTGCATCTAACCGGGTCAATTCGTTGGGCAGATCGCTCAAGCCCTGCGAGATCAGTGTCGCGGCGGTATCCACATCACCCGCCGCCCAGACCTGCACGAAGCGCTGCTCGCGCGCCGCCTGGTTGGGAAAATCGGCGAGCACGGCGCGGAACTGATCGAAACCGGTGCTGGGATCGGCGCCTTGCAGGAATTCGAGTTGCTGGCGGGTAGTATCGAGATAGCGCACATCCTTGTCATAGGCCGACGCCAGCGCGGTCGCATCGCCTTCCGGCGTGTGGCGCGGCGAATAGTTGCGCCGGTACATCGCCTGGACCGTCAGCACGACCTCGGCAAGCCAAGGCCGCTTTTGGTTGAGATTGACTTCGTCCATGCCGGCCAGGTCGAGCGCACGGTGGAAATCACGGCGTCCGCCATCGTCGAGCTTGTCGCTGAGCGTCTGGCCCGCGGGCAGAAGACCATTGGCGTAGATGAACTGCGTTTCTTCCGAATGCTCGCTCGCGCCGGTCGGCACTTCGAAGACGAAACTGTCGGCGCTCTTCATCGCGCCGTCGATATCGGGGCGATGCCAATCGGTGCCAGGCGGCAGAAGGTGCAAGGAGCTCAATATATAGACCGTGCCGCGCGGACCGTGGACAGTCCAGAACGCCGGATGGGCATCCTGTGCTTTCGCCAGTGCGCCGAGCGTCAGCAGTGCCGCCAGCGTGACAAGGATCCGCCGCATCGCTTTATCTGGTCCATCCCCCGGGGCCGGCGCGGGACGATCCGCACCTCTCGCCGCAACGCCGATTATGCACGGCCGGGGCATCCGGCTAAAGGCCGCTCACATCCTTAAAGCGTCACGGCGCGTCCGGCAGCACGACGACATGTGAGATCGTCACCGGCGTCACGGGGGCCGCGCCTTTGAACGGACCATTGTCGCCAAGCGGCAAAGCAGCGATCTTGTCGACCGTATCCATGCCTTCCACGACCTGGCCGAACACCGCATAGCCGGTGCTGTTCGCCGTGTCGTTTGTCTGATGGTCGAGCGTTTGATTGTCGGCGAGATCGATGAAGAACTCGGCGGTCGCGCTGGCCGGCGTATCGCCGCGCGCCATGGCGACGGCGCCGCGCAGATTGTGCAACCCGTTGTCCGCCTCCAGCGGAATCGGCGGATCCGCGGCGCGGGTCTGCTGTGCCGCGTCCCAGCTCCCCGCCTGGATCACGAAGCCGGGCACGACGCGATAGAATACCGTCCCGTCGAAATGGCCCTCCCTGGCATAGCGCAGGAAGTTTGCGACCGTCACCGGCGCATGCGCGCTGTCGAGCTGAAGCACGATATCGCCCTGAGAAGTCTGGATCAGAACCTTGGGTCCTGCTGGCGCGACATCGGCTGCGATCGCGCCGCCCGCGAAAAAAGAGATGACAAGGGCAAGTGCGGTAATGCGCATGAACGAAAACCTCGGGAAGAGCGCGGAATCTATTGGGGGCGATCCCGTCAAGCAAATGTCAGATGGAGATTTATTGTTGTACGTGACTGGCGCACCGGACGGGACAAAAATGCGAACTGGTCTTTGATCATAAGCCGGTCTTAGGGCGCCGCGTTTGACCCAAAGCGGACATAACCAAACCAATTTTCGGGATAACGGCGGCCCTTGCCGTACGGCACGCGATTTGTCACGTGAGAGACGTGTGAGTTGTCGCCAAGACGCGCGGCGGGCGCGGAAGATTCCGTGGCATCGTAAGGGCTTAACGTCGACCACTCGGCCTTGGATGACGACGAGTACAGCGCCGGGCAGGACTAAAGTGACGGACGCTGTTCCGGAGTGTTAGGTTGGAAACGATTCAAACGACGGAAGGGGGCTCGCGATGAACGCCAACGACCTACGAGCGGTTCAAGCACCGTTGAAGGAACGCTACCGGCAAGACCCGGCAGCAGCGATGGTCACGCTTCGCGCGCGCGGACGTCTTGGCGAAGGTGTGACGTGCAAGATTGAAACGGGAAAGGCGCTCGTCGCCGCAGGTCTTCATCCAGCAACTGGAGGCACGTCGCCCAGCGCCTGCAGTGGCGACATGCTGCTGGAAGCGCTTGTCGCCTGCGCAGGTGTCACACTCAACGCCGTTGCAACATCGCTCGGCATCGAACTTCGCGACGCGTCTCTTCAGGCCGAGGGTGATCTCGATTTTCGCGGCACGCTTGGGGTGGCAAAGGATGCGCCGGTCGGATTTCGCAACATTCGCCTGCAATTTGAGCTCGATACGGACGCGACCGACGAACAACTCGCCACTCTCCTGCGCCTGACCGAGCGCTATTGCGTAGTTTATCAGACGCTGGCTCATCCGCCGGAGTTGGCGATCGTATTGGGGAAAGCAAACGGCTCGGATCATCGCGTGACCACCAAGCAGTGATGTCATCCGGACTTGTGACGACAAGGAGACCGCCGACATGCCGATGTATATGGATATTCACGACGTGCCGGGGGTCACTGCGGACGGGGTCGCGAAGGCGCATGTGCTAGATCAACACATTCAAGCCAGCCACGGTGTTGAATACGTCAAGTACTGGCTGAATGAAAAGCAGGGAAAAATCTTCTGCCTGTGTCACGCGCCAAGCGCGGAGGCCGCGGACGCCGTTCACCGCGAAGCGCATGGTTTGACGGCCGCACGTGTCATGGAGGTGACCCCCGAGATAGCCGAGGCTTTCATGGGCGCGGCGGAGACCGACAACGTCGGCGCCGTCTTGCTTCCTGGAAACGCAGAACGAGATCCCGGGACACGTACCGTTTTGTTCACGGACATCGTGGGCTCGACCAAGATGACTCAACAGCTGGGCGATGAGATGGCCCTCACTCTTCTCCAGATCCATGATCGCCTGGTTCGTGCCGCGCTCAGCGAAACGAGTGGGCGCGAAGTGAAGCATACGGGCGATGGAATCATGTCGGTCTTTCACTCCGCAGCGTCCGCTGTGCGTTGCGCGATGAGTGTCCAGGAAGGCGTTGCGCGGTACCGCGACGAGCACGTCGATCGACCACTTCGCGTGCGTGTCGGTCTGGCAGCCGGAGAACCAATTGAGCATCATGACGACTTCTTCGGCTCGACGGTGCAATTGGCTGCACGCCTTTGCGCGCGCGCCGATCCGGACCAAATTCTGATGTCCAACGCCGTCGCGGAGCTTTGTGTCGGCAAAGCCCTGCCTTTGATGGAGGTTGGTCACGTTGAGCTCAAGGGGTTCGACCAACCCGTTCACGTCCACTGCATCAGACAGGCCTGACGGTACGGGCTGGCGCAGAACAATGCGTTGCGCGGGCCCGCAGCGTCAGCCGCCGGTGCAAAGCGGTCATTGGAGCGTCTACTTTGCCCGCCCGCCACAAGGATGGCGCACCCGGCAGGATTCGAACCTGCGACCTTCGCCTTCGGAGGGCGACACTCTATCCAGCTGAGCTACGGGTGCGTGGCCGCTTCTATAGCGTATCGCGCCGCCGGCCCGCAAACGCAGTCGGATCAGTGTATCAGATAGGGCAGGAAGATCATGGCGCCCAACACCGCCGCGCCGATGGCCGTGATCAGCACCGCGCCGGCCGCGATGTCCTTGGATAGCTTCACCGCCGCGTGGAACTCCGGCGAGACGACGTCGCACAAATGCTCGAACGCGGTGTTCACCGCCTCTGATACCCAGACCAGCACGATGGCGACCACCAGCCAGCGCCAATCCTCCGCGCTGATCCGCAACGCGACTCCCGCAGCGACGACGATGGCTGTGGCCGCAAGATGAAGCCAGGCATTGTGCTGGGTCTTCAGCATGACGCCCAAGCCATCGATCGCATGGCGCACGCTGCGCAGCCGGCCGAGAACGGTGAAGCTCGGATTGCCGGTGGGACGCGCGTGCTCGGTTTCGCCCATTGTTTCTATCCGAAGGCTTGCAGTGCCGAAGTCACGACGTCATCGGCATGGCCCCATACCATGCGTTTCCACTCCGCCGTGTCGGGATAGAATGCGTCGCGCAGCTCCAGCCGGATCGCTCGCCCGTCTTTGTGCTTGGAGCGCCCCGGCGCGAAACAGTGCAGCCAATTGTCTTTCCGCAGCGCGCTGAACACCGCACGGGTGTCGCGCGTGCCAACTTCCAGCGCCGCAAAGGTCAGCTCCACCGTCTTCAGCCAGGTGGCGACCGCCTTATCGATCGTGCCGGAAAGCGGGGCTGAGACCGACTCGCCGGCCTCGCTCGACGCAACACGCGCGCCCCACATCGCCTTGGCGCGGTTGTACGGCGCGCTGCCCGGCATGTCCTCGGTGATCATCTCGCCGGCGCCGAATTCGCCCAGTCCCGTGTGGAAATCGATCACGGTCAGCGTCTTCACCTTCGCCAGAGTCTCGACGAAGACGTCCCTGAGCATCCTGATCGACCACGCTTCGCGCGCGCCGCCGTAATAGACGCCGTCGGGATATTTGTACTGGCCCTTGGAGATCGCCTCCTGCAGCGCAAACGCGCCGTGGCGTTTGAGATAGGCGACGAGCTTTTCGTTGGCGCTGGCGATGGCCGTATCGGAGATGTCGCGCGGCGAGATCGCGGCGGCCAGCCTGTCATAGGGTTCGTTCGGCGGCGGATTTTGGAAGTCGACGCAGTTGCGGTTGATGTCGGCATTGTCCTCGTTGACGCGCCGGTCCCAGGCGAAGCCGTACGGGTTGAGCGCGTGCAGCAGCACGATCTTGGTGCCCTTCGGCGCGCGCTTTGCGAGACCCTCGCGCAACAGCCCGGTTTGCACGCCGGAGCCGAAATAGCCCTCGACGCCGTGTGTCGCCGAGATGAGGAGAAGCGCCTTCTTGGCCGTGCGCGGACCGATTACCGCGGTGTCGAGGAACAACGGCTTGCCGTCGCGCCCGAGCGCCTCAGGATGCACGCGGCTGACGACGTCGATGCCGGCCTGATCGCAGGCGGTAACGAAGGTGTGTCGCGCCACGCGATAATCTGAGGGAAAATGTTCTGCGGGACCGGAGGTCATGACTATAGTCTAGCTCTGGTTGTGGAAGAATTCGAATGTCGCCGTTCGGGCGTCTCCAGGAATTTCGCGAACGTCCGATCGGCGACCAGGCGGGCGCCCGGGCGCGGAAGATGGGGTTTCGCGCTCACCCCATTGCCCGCTCGAACCGGCTGTTCGGCGAGGCGCTGGTCGATGTTGGCGCGCGCCGCGTCGCCGGCGAAAATTTCTACTATGGCACGCGCAATCCCCCCTACTGGCGGCGGATCCAGGGTGCGATCCCCGATCTTCTGGTTCGGGCGAGCGTTGCCGAGCGGCTTTGCCGCATCAATGCGCTGCTCGCCGAGGCCGGCCTCGAACTTTTCCTGTTCGACGCCTGGCGTCCGCGCGAGGTGCAGGCGTATTTCCACGACGTCTGGATGCCGGCCGAGCTTCTGCGGCGCGACCCGGCGCTCGTAGGCGAGGCGCTAACACGCGAAGTCGAGCGCTATTGGGCGGCGCCGAGCGCCGACGCGGACTCGCCCGCGCCGCACGCGACCGGTGCGGCGGTCGATCTGACCATCCGTTGGCGTGGCGGCGAGATGCTCTGGATGGGTTCGATCTTCGACGATGCGACCGAACTCGCCCATCGCGACCGCTTCGAGAATCCGGGCGCCGCGACGATGTCGTTCTCCGACGAGGAAGCGCGCGCCAACCGCCGCCTGTTGCACTGGGTCATGGCGGAAGAAGGCTTCGCCGGCCATCCCGACGAATGGTGGCACTTCTCTTGGGGCGACCAGCTCTGGGCGAAACTGAGCGGCGAAACGGCGGCGCATTACGGAGAAGCGAGTCGCGAGTTAGGTTAGCGCTTTATCTCCAGTCGCTATTCGGCATTCGCTATTTCAGGATGGGCCTGAACGCGCCGTCCCAGTCTTCGCCGGGCGGGTTGTCCTGGAAATAGTCGATGCGCTTCAGGTGCAGGTCGTAGAGTTTCTGGCTGGCGCCCGACAGCTTGCGGCACTGCTCGATCAGTTCGCGCGCCTTGTCCCATTGCTTCGTGCGCAGCGCCTGGAAGATGTGATCGTGAAATGTCAGCAGCGCGCGGAACTTGGGCGACGCGCGCATCACCGGGCTCCCCAGCATCGCGTACAGCTTCAGCGGCGCTTCGTGCGGCCCGGCCGCGATGTAGTCGACTTCGAGGAAAGCAAAGCCGCGCTCGGCCGCCTTGCGTGTGTCCTCGGCCACGATCACTGCGGGTCCGTATTGCGCCGACAGATCCTGGATGCGCCCGGCCTCCACCGCGCAGTCGCCAGTGACGGAATAGGCGGTGCGGCCATGTGCGGAGAAGCCGCCGGCGATCGACGGACCGGTCGATACGCCGATGCCGATCTCCACCGGCGCGAAGGCGACGCCGTCATTGCGCCGTTCGCGGGTGATGATCTCGTTGCTCTTGGCGATCGCCTCCATCATCGCATTCGCCGCCTCGCAGGCATGAATGGCGTGTTCGGGGTCGTCGAGCGGCGCATTCCAGAAGGCGCCGAAGCCGTCGGCGTTGAGCCGGTCGATCGCGCCGCCACGGGCAAGCGCGGTGTCCATCAGAGGCACCAGCACGCGCTGCATCAGCCGGGTGAACGCGGCGGGGTCGTCCTTGAACGAATTCGCCAGCCGGCCGAACCCGCGCACGCCGCAATGAAGATATGTGACGGTCCGGCTTGATCCTCCAAGTTTGAGCAGCTCGGGCTTGCGCGCGATCTGCTCGATCACAGCCGCCGGCAGCGACTCGGCGAAAGCACTGCGCACCTTCGCGCGGGCGCTGGCGACGCCGGCGGCACGTACGATCAGCGCTGTGGCAAAAGTCGCTGCCAGTCCGATCGAGGGCCCGAGCGCGTCCAGCAGCACGCGATCCGCGGAATAAAGCCGCCATGAGACGAACAGCCCACCCAGAATGCTTAACCCCGTGAACAGACCGGACCAGGCCAGTCCGAAGCGCGCGAACAGGATGATCGACGCCAACCCGAAGATGGCGAGACAAATCAGCTCCGCCTCGATCGCCGATGCCGGACGGCGCAGCGGCGTGCCGCTCAGGATATTCTCCAGCGCCTCGGCATAGACCGCGGCGACGCTATGCGCCCCCGCCGGTGTCGCGATCGTTTCACCGGGCGGGCCCAGAATGACGATCGCGTGGGCGAGTTGGCCCGCTTCGACTTTGCCGTCGTCCAGCGCTGCAGCCGAGATCGCGTGCGTCCCGTTCGAAAAACCGATCCAGATCGATCCGTCGGGGGCGGTGGGGACGTCGGCATTACCGGTCTCCACCGCAGCCACCCCCGGCTGAGACCCGAACAACCCGCTCTCGCCTTCGTCGCTCCGGAGCGAAAGATATTTCTTGGCCTGGATGACGCGCAGCACTTCGGCCGTCAGCGACGGCACGGGCGTGCCGCCAATGCGGAATACCAGCGGCATGCGCCGTAACGTGCCGTCTGCGTCGATGTCGAGATTGAGCGCACCATCGCCGAGGCTGGCGTGCTCCACCTCGGCGATCGGGCCGGAGGCCGACCGAAAGTCCGGCGTATGGCCGAACGGGTTCTTGGTGCCCAGGAATCGCAGCGTAGCGTTGAACACCGGCGCGCGCGCACCCGGTAAGGCCCGAAGCGTGAAGCCACTCACCGTCGCCAACGAAGACATTCCCTTGGCGAGCGCCTCATCCGGCGAGGGCATCTGCGTCAGCGCGCTTCTCACCGCTTCGTTCTGCGGCCCAGCCGGTACCAGTGCCAGAAGATTCTTCGGTGAGGCCGGATCGGCTGCGTCGAGCGGGAAGGCGAGCACCGCCATGGCAGCGCCTTGCGTTTTCAACTCGCCGATCAGCTTCGCCAGTACCGCATGCGGCCACGGCCATTTCCCGAAACGCTGCAGGCTCGGCGCATCGGCTTCCAGCGTGCGCACCGCGAAGCCGGAGCGCGGCACCGTGTCCTGCCAGACCCGTGGCGCCGAGCGTTGATAGGAATCGAACAGGACGCCGCGCAACCGCGACGCCACTGATCCCGCATCGCTGCCCAGCAGGAACAGCGCGGCCGCAAGCATGAGTCCGGGGAGCGCCCAGATGGCGAGCGGCCTGCCCTGAAAATTCATCTGCTGTCCCTGCTGGCGCGTGCGCGAACCCTAACACGTGTCATCGCGGAAGAGCGTCGGGCCGGCAATGGTGCGGCACGCACTCTCGATGGGGGCTGGCAGGTCTGCATGGATTCCGGGTGCTCAGCTTCGGGCCCGCGGCCGGATACTGAAACTTCGAAGCGATTCTGGGGGTTAATATTCTGAAATTATTCCATATTTTCGCGATTCTCAATTTCTTGACGGTACCGTCATTTTCGCTTGCTCTGCAAACTGGGCGGCGTATCCTCCGCGCCAGTCGAGGACCCAGCGTCGATCTAGGGAGAGAGAGAAGATGGACAACAACATCACCAAGGATCCCGCCTATAACGCGGCCGATCCGAACGATTTCCCGTCGATGCTCGACACCAAGCGGTACGGCGAGCGCTCGACCGCGTTCGACAAGATCATCAGCGCGACCCACGACCATTTCTGGGATCCGCTCGACAAGAAATACATCGACTTCTCGCAGCCCTTCGACATGACGAAGGAATATCTCGTCAATCCGCAATTGAACGGCGATCTCAAGACCGCGATCGGCGACAAGCTCGACGAAGGCCAGAAGATCAAGCTCGCCAATATGGATACGCTGTGGTCGCTGTCCTCGATCCTGCATGGCGAGCAGGGCGCGCTGTCGCTCTCCGCCTCGCTCTGTCACATCCTGCGTGATCCCGGCGCCCAGGAATACGCGGCGAACCAGACGCGCGAGGAAGCGCGCCACGTCACCGCGTTCTCGAAATACATCCAGGCGCGCTGGGGCGCGCCGTGCCCGGTCGGTCCGGC
>DATEZM010000153.1:0-2851 GCA_035255625.1 Rhizomicrobium sp.
CCAGCGAATCTTGCCTGGCCTCGTCGGGGATCATATCGATTTCCGCGAGACCGAAGCCGGTAAGGTCGAGGTCGAAGTCGATATCTAGAGCGGGATGATGTTGGATTGAATCGATGGGGGATTGAACGAAGCCGCTATCGCGGCGGGAGTGGCGAGTTCGTGTGATTGGCCTCCTGTCTGAGAGGATTGGGTGTTGCAGCCCACTTCTTGGACAGGAAGGTTTCAGATGACCCAGATGAGCCCTCTGCGTCGCCGTATGATCGAGGACATGTCCGTCCGCAATCTCTCGCCAGCGACGCAACGATCCTATATCAGCGCGATTTCGAAGTTCAGCCGCTATTTCGGGCGGTCTCCTGACAAATTGGAGTTGGAGGACGTTCGCGCATTTCAAGTGCATCTCGTGTCCACCGGCATTTCATGGTCGGCATTGAACCAGATCGTCTGCTCGCTGCGCTTCTTCTACGGCGTCACGCTCGGCGAGGCATTCATTCCCGAGCGCATCCCTTACGCGCGAGAGCCGCGCAAGCTGCCGGTCGTTCTGAGCCCTGACGAAGTCGTGCAATTTCTCGAAGCCGTGTCGAGCCTGAAGAGCCGCGCGGCGCTTACTTGCTGCTACGCGGCTGGACTGCGGGCGTCCGAGGTCGCCGGTCTCATGGTCGCCGACGTCGACAGCGCGCGGGGCGTCATCCTGGTCCGGCATGGCAAAGGGGCGAAGGATCGCAATGTGATGCTGTCGCCGCAGTTGCTCGGCATTCTGCGCACCTATTGGCGGCTGGCCCGGCCGCGCCTCTATCTCTTTCCCGGCCGCGACGAGGATCACCCGATCGATCCGACCGTCTTGCACGCCGCTTGTCGGTCAGCGGCAAAGGCGGCAGGGCTGACTAAGCGAGTAACGCTGCACACGCTGCGCCACAGCTTCGCGACCCATCTCTTGGAGAATGGAACCGATATCAGGATTATTCAGGTTCTGCTCGGCCACAACAATCTGTCATCGACGGCGCGCTATACGCAGGTCGCCACCCATACGATAAGGGCGACGCAGAGCCCGCTCGATCGTCTGTCGCTGGAAGTGACGCCGCCAGGGTGAGAAGGCGCTGGGACGCGGGATCATGGCCCGCGCCGGCTTTCATCCGAACCGGTCCGTCATCGAGATCGCCGATATCCTGCGCCTCCACGGTCAGGATTACGCGCGCGTTCACGCCGCGCATCTGGGGCGTGTCGAGCGGCGCGTGATGAGCGCCATCACGGCGTGCCGGACGGCAATCCTCGGCGGCCATGTCGAGGCTTGCGACGACTGCGGCGCCACGCGGATCGCCTACAACTCCTGCCGCAATCGTCACTGTCCGAAGTGTCAGGGACAGGCCCGGACGAAGTGGCTGACGGACCGGCAGGCCGAACTCTTGCCGGTTCCCTATTTCCACCTCGTCTTCACCTTGCCCGCGCCGATCGCCGAGATCGCCTTCCAGAACAAGACCATCGTCTACACGATCCTATTCAAGGCCGCCGCCGACGCCATGATGGCGCTTGCCGCCAATCCGCGCAGGCTGGGCGCCAAGATCGGTGGCCTCGCGGTTCTACATACTTGGGGTCAGGCCTTGACCCATCATCCGCACGTCCATTGCGTCGTGCCGGGCGGCGGTCTCTCATCCGATGGGACACGATGGGTCGCGGCGCGGCCGAGCTTCTTTCTCGCCATCAAACCACTCTCCCGGTTGTTCCGGCGTCTGTTTCTCGAACGTTTGCAGGCGGCCTTCGACGCCAGGATGCTGGGATTTTACACCAACCTGACGCATCTCGCCGATCGAAACGCATTCGCCGCCCATGTTCAAGCCATGCGTCGCATCGACTGGCTGGTCTACGCCAAGAAGCCGTTCGGCGGACCCGCCCGGGTTCTCGCCTATCTCGGCCGCTACACCCATCGTGTCGCAATCGCCAACAGCCGCATCAAAGCTCTCGATGATGATCGCGTCGCCTTCACTTGGAAGGACTACCGCCAGAATGGCGCCGAGAAGATCATGCGGCTAAAGCCGGATGAGTTCATCCGCCGCTTTCTTCTTCACACATTGCCCGACGGCTTTCATCGAATCCGTTACTTTGGCTTCATGGCCAATGGTCATCGCGCCGCCAAGATCGCATCGTGCCGCGCTCTGCTCCTCAATGAAGGATTGAAGCCGGAAAATACCCCCTCAACGCCGGACTCCTCTGACAAAGACGCCATCGACGTCGGACGCATCTGTCCCGATTGCGGCGGAGCCATGCACATCATCGAGCGCATTTTTCCTGCATCTCCGCGACGCCACGCTCCCACGGCGCCATTTCGATGCGACACGTCATGAGACCGGCTTCGATGGTTTGTCAGATGACCTTGTTTCGCTCAAGACACGCCGCCCCGATCGCCGTCGCCGCCGATGAAGCCGCACGCCTTCGGATCGTCAAAGGCCGCCGCGACCGGCGTCGCCGCTCTTCTCAGATCCCGTCACAGCCACTCCCGCGATCATCGCAGGCTTGCATGCAACCGCTTGTCTCGCCGAATCGATCCGTCAGGCCACGCCAAACGACGCCATCCGCCAGCGCGTAAAAATACAATCCCCATAACCCCACCGCGCAAATCTCGCCGCGCCTTCGTTCAATCCGGCTTCAATGAGGTTCCCCGGATCACGGAACCCTTCGATCGCGCGCCGCGGGGACCTCACAGAAGCCTCTAGATTCCCAAATCGGCTTTTTGCTGATTCAAGGTTGGGACTGGATTGGAGGCCAGCATGGATGACCAAGCCTTATTCCTTGGATCTTCGTGATCGAGCGGTTGCGCGAGTGGTGGCGGGCGAGACGGTCCGCTCGGTTGCGGCGACGT
>DATEZM010000154.1:0-4619 GCA_035255625.1 Rhizomicrobium sp.
GAGCGCCGTCTGGAAGGCCCGCTCGCAAGTGAGCGCGATCTCGCTTGGCTTGTGATTGAGGCGGCCGGTGATCTCGCGCGCCAGCGTATCGGTTTCGCGGATCTCGATGCCGATGACGCCCTGCCCCAGCGACGGCAGCCAATCCTTCGGATCGAGCACTTGTGTGGCGCGCGCCGCGAGTCCGAGACGCTTCAGGCCGGCGAGCGCAAGAAAAATCGCGTCCATCTCGCCGTCGTCGAGCTTGCGCAGCCGCGTGTCGACATTGCCGCGCAACAGCACGATCTCGAGATCGGGACGGGCGCGCACGGCCTGGGCGCTGCGGCGCACCGAAGACGTGCCCAGCCGCGCGCTTTTCGGCAAATCCGCTAGCGTCTTCGCCTTGTGCGAGAGGAACGCCTCGCTCGGGTCTTCGCGTTCGAGGAAGGCGCTGAGCGACAGGCCGGGCGGCAATGCGGTCGGCACGTCCTTCATCGAATGGACGGCGAGGTCGATTTCGTCCCGCAGCAGCGCGTCTTCCAGCTCCTTGACGAACAGGCCCTTGCCGCCGGCATCGGCGAGGCTCTTGTCCTGGATGCGGTCGCCGGAGGTCTTGAGGATCACGATCTCGCAAACAGCGCCGTCCGCCGCGATGCGGTCGCGCACCATATTGGCCTGCACGAGCGCGAGCTTCGAGCCGCGGGTTCCAAGGCGAAGGGTGCGGTTTTGCGGCATGGGAACAAAGGGTCTAGAGACGGCTGAGGACACTGACAATAGCGCAAACGGCGTGCACGAGCTGACAGTTCTGGGCATCGAGACCAGCTGCGACGAAACCGCGGCGGCGGTGGTGCGCGGGCGCGGCCCCGGGCCGGGCACCATCCTGTCGAACATCGTGTTCAGCCAGCTCGAGGCGCACCGGCCCTATGGCGGCGTGGTGCCCGAGATCGCGGCGCGCGCGCATGTCGAGCGGATCGACAGCATCGTCGCTGAGGCGCTCGCGGCGGCGAATGTGAAGCTCAGCGATTGCGATGCCATCGCGGCAACGGCGGGGCCCGGGCTGATCGGCGGCGTCATGGTCGGGCTGACGACCGCCAAGGCGCTGGCACTAGCGGTGGGAAAACCGCTGGTCGCGGTCAATCATCTGGAAGCGCATGCGCTGACGGCGCGACTGACCGATGGCGTGGCATTTCCCTTCCTGCTGCTTCTGATCTCCGGCGGGCATTGCCAACTTTTGGGCGTCGAAGGCGTCGGACAATTCCGGCTTTACGGCACGACGATCGACGATGCGGTGGGTGAGGCCTTCGACAAGGTCGCCAAGCTGCTGGGCCTGCCCTATCCCGGCGGGCCGCACCTCGAAGAATTCGCGGCCGGCGGCAATCCGAAAGCCTATCCCCTGCCCCGGCCGATGCGCGGACGTGCCGGCGCGGACTTCTCGTTCTCAGGCCTGAAGACTGCCGTGCGCCTGATCGCCGATGAGGGAAACGTCGACAAAAAGGGGCTTGCCGCGTCGTTCCAGCGCGCGGTGACAGACATCCTCACCGACCGCACGGCGGCGGCGACGGCGCGGTTCAAGCAGGAGTTTCCCGACGCGATGTCACCGGCCCTGGTGCTGGCGGGCGGTGTTGCTTCGAATGGTGCGATCCGCGCCGCGCTCACGACACTCGCTGCGCGCGAAGGCTTTCAGACAAAAATACCCCCACCCAGGCTGTGCACGGACAATGCCGCGATGGTCGCCTGGGCGGGGGTAGAACATGGCCAGCTGGGCTTGTTCGACGGCATTGGGGTATCGCCGAAGGCCCGCTGGCCGCTTGCCGGAACGCCGCTCGGGGGGAGGGATGGCGCGCCGGCGAAGCTGGTTACCGAGTCTTAGACGTTCACGAAAACGCTGAACGCCAGGACACCGGCCATCACGAGAACCGCAGCCGAGAACAGGTTCGCAACAGCGCCGCTGAAGGCCGAAGTCTGGGCGGGGACGTAGGTGTTGATGTTGGTCATTGTGCCTCTCCTTTGTTTGGCGCCGCGTTCGGCCGGATTGCCCTTGCGTCGCCATGTGAAATCCGTTGCCGGCTTCTGCCGACAAGGGGGATATAGGGTGGCCCGGTTGGAGTTCAATGAACGAAATGAAAATTATTTAGCGTTCAACTATCTGTTTACGTTGTATAACTACTTGTTATAGTTGAATATTTGTGCATTGCAGCGTAAAGCTATGCACTGGTTGCATGGAAGGAATGAGCCCGGAGTGAAGATCGCCACTTGGAATATCAACTCGGTCCGGCTGCGCCGGCCGCTGCTCACGCGCTTCCTGCGCGAGCACCAGCCGGATGTCATGGCGCTACAGGAAACCAAGGTCGAGAACGGGCTTTTCCCGGACACCCCCTTCGCCGAGCTGGGCTATGTCCACCAGGCGATCAATGGCCAGAAGGGTTATCACGGCGTCGCCGTGCTTTCGAAGATCCCGTTCGCCAAGACCGAGGTGCTGGGCTTCTGCCGCGAGGGCCATGCGCGGCACATCTGCGTGACGCTGGAGAATGGCGTCGAGCTGCATGACTTCTATGTGCCGGCGGGCGCCGACGTGCCCGACCCGGACGTCAATCCGAAATTCGCGCACAAGCTCGACTTCCTTCAGGGGATGGCGCGGGAATTCGGGAAACGCGGCGACCGCAATGGCGCGGCCGCGATCCTGGTCGGCGATCTGAACGTGGCGCCGCTGGAGCACGACGTCTGGAGCCACAAGCAGCTGCTCGATGTCGTGAGCCACACACCGGTCGAGACCAATCTGCTGGGCGAAGTGAAAGCGGCGTTCGAATGGACCGATGTGACGCGTGAATTCGTGCCGCCCGACGAAAAGAGCTATTCGTGGTGGAGCTATCGCGCCGCCGACTGGTTGGCCAGCAATCGCGGCCGCCGCCTCGACCACATCTGGATCAGCAAGGCGCTGAAGGGCGGACTGAAAAGCCAGACCATCGTCACCAAAATGCGCGGCTGGCAAAAGGCCTCGGACCACGTGCCGGTGGTAGCCGAGATCGAGGTGTAGAGCGTCCGCTTCCGCGCTATCGTCCGGAACGATCATTCGCAAAGGGCGGAGGCACGCATGGCCGATCTGTTGAAACTGTCCAGCAGGTTCATTGACAGCGGTATCGCCGACGGGCCGGCGAACCGGCTGACCGGCGAGCTATCGGAAGTCGCCGACGGCATCGCGATGATCGAGGCGTTCAGCCATGTCGTGCTGTTCAAGTCCGAAGACGGGTTGGTGCTGTTCGACACCAGCCTCGAATCCTTCGGCGGCCAGGTCGTCAAGGCGATGCGCGGCTGGCGCGACGATCCGGTACGCGCCATCGCCTATACCCACGGTCATATCGATCATGTCGGCGGCGCCGCGGCGATCGTCCACGAGGCGGCCGAGCGCAAGCGGGCGCGGCCACAAGTGATCGGGCATGAGAATGTGAGCCCGCGTTTCGCTCGCTACCGGATGACGAATGGCTACAACGTCGCCATCAATGCGCGGCAGTTCGGTGGCGGCAGCGGACGCGGCCGCATCTCGATGTCGACCTCGCCGGATCAGTTCGGGCCCGCCGAATGGATCGAACCGGACACCGAATTCTCCGATCGCATGGGCTTCGCCAGCGGCGGGCTGCGTTTCGAATTCCATCATGACAAAGGCGAGACCGACGATCATCTCTGGGCGTGGGAGCCATCACGGAAAGCCGTCGTGGTGGGCGATTTCCTGACCTGGGTGTTTCCCAATGCCGGCAATCCGCAGAAGGTCCAGCGCTATCCGCTCGACTGGGCGCGGGCGCTCAGGACCATGGCGGCGCTGGAGCCAGAGCTGTTGCTGCCGGCCCATGGCCTGCCGATCGAGGGACGGGCGCGGATCGCGCGCGTGCTCGACGATGTCGCCGGCGCGCTCGAATCGGTCGTGAAGCAGACACTCGAGCTGATGAACGAGGGCGTGAAGCTCAACACCATCTTGCATGCGGTGAAGTTGCCCAAGGAAGTGCTCGAGAAGCCCTATCTGCGTCCGGTCTATGACGAGCCGGAGTTCGTCGTGCGCAACATCTGGCGGCAATTCGGCGGTTGGTATGATGGCAATCCCGCCAACCTCAAGCCGGCGCCCGATGCCGCGGTGGCGGCGGAAGTCGCGAAGCTCGCCGGCGGCGCCGAGGCGCTGGCAAAGCGGGCGCAGGAGGTTTCGGCCACAGGCGATCATCGCGTGGCCTGCCATCTGGCGGAGATGGCGGTGCTGGCCGCTCCGGAGTCGCGCGACGCCCATGCGGCGCGGGCCGATGTGTATGAGGCGCGAATGAAGGCCGAGCTGTCGCTGATGGCGCGCGGCATCTATGGCGACGCGGCGCGGGTCAGCCGCGAGGCGGCAGGGAAGAACGATTAGCCCCGCTTCATCGGCGCAATCATGATGGTGGCGGTGGACGTGGCGATGAGCTTGCCGTCGGCGCGGGCGAGCGTCGCTTCGAGGAAGTTGATCTGGCGGCCGCGCTTGAGGACCCTGGCCTCGGCGACATGGCGGCCGGCGGCGCCCTGGTTGAGGTAGGAGACCTTCATCTCGAGCGTCGGCGCGATCTCGCCCCATTGCGCGATGAAGCCGGCCGCGACCGCGAGCACGTCATCCATCACGCAGGCGATGGCGC
>DATEZM010000155.1:0-5768 GCA_035255625.1 Rhizomicrobium sp.
AAGGCTGGAGAAGCAGTCGGCGGTCGACGCGGCCGATCCCTACACGCCGGTCACGCCGCGCGCGCCCAAGACCGACCACGTCACCTTCGCCTTTGTCGGCGGCGGCTTTGCCGGTCTCGTCACCGGGGCGCGGCTGAGCGAGGCGGGCATCAAGGACGTGCGCATCGTCGAGAAGGGCGGCGATTTCGGCGGCACCTGGTACTGGAACCGCTATCCGGGCGCGCAGTGCGATACCGCGTCGATGGTCTATGTGCCGCTGCTCGAAGAGACCGGCCATATGCCGACCGAGAAATACGCGCATGCGCCGGAGATATTGGCGCAGTGCCAGCGCATCGGCCGCCAGTTCGGGCTCTATGACAACGCGCTGTTCCACACCGAAGTCACCGACATCGTGTGGCAGGCGGACAAACACGCCTGGCTGATCAAGACCAATCGCGGCGATGCGTTCACCGCGCAGTTCCTGGGCCTCGGCACCGGCCCGCTGCACATCGCCAAGCTGCCGGGCATTCCCGGCATCGAGACGTTCAAGGGCCACACCTTTCACACCAGCCGCTGGGATTATGCGTACACCGGCGGCGATCCGCATGGCGCGCCGCTCGACAAGCTCGCGAACAAGCGCGTCGCCATCATCGGCACCGGCGCCACCGCGGTGCAGGCCGTGCCGCATCTGGCCGGCGCCTGCCAGCAGCTCTATGTCGTGCAGCGCACGCCGTCTTCCGTGGATGTGCGCGACAACAAGCCGATCGATCCGGCGTGGTTCAAGACCATCGCCGGGCCCGGCTGGCAGACGCGCTGGCTGGAGAACTTCACCGCCAACCAGGCCGGCGGCACCACCGACGAGGACTGGGTGATGGACGGCTGGACCGATCTGTCGCGCCGCATCCGCTCGCGCATCATGACCATTCCGGCCGAGCAGCGTTCGCCCAAGGCGATGTGGGCGGCGTGGGAGGATTCCGATTTCGAGAAGATGGAAGAGATCCGCCACCGCGCCGAGACCATCGTGCGCGACAAGGATGCGGCCGAGAAGCTGAAGGCGTGGTATCGCCAGCTCTGCAAGCGGCCGTGCTTCCACGACGAATATCTTGAGGCGTTCAACCAGCCGCGCACCACGCTGGTCGACACCGACGGCCAGGGCGTCGAGCGCATCACCGGGAAGGGCTTCGTCGTCGCGGGCAAGGAATACGAGGTCGACTGCATCATCTATGCGTCGGGCTTCGAGGTCGGCTCTGGCTTCGTCGTGCGTTCGGGCTTCGATGTGACGGGGCGCGACGGGCTCACGCTGTCGCAGGCGTGGGGTGGCGGGATGCGGTCCAAGCACGGCATCCATGTGCACGGCTTTCCGAACCTGTTCTTCGCCCAACCGGTGCAGGGCGCGAACCTGATCTCCAACGTGCCGCACAATCTGACCGAAGCCGGCAAGACCATCGCGCTTATCGTGAACGAAACGCGCAAGCGCGGCGCGCACGAAGTCGAAGTGACGGAGGAAGCGCAGAAGGCGTGGGTCGATCTGCTGCTGAGCGGCCCCGGCCGCATGATCGGCATGGGCGACTGCACGCCCGGCTATTACAACAATGAAGGCCTAGCGATGGGACCGGAGGCGAAATACGCCGTCGGCTATCCCGGCGGCGCGTCGGCGTATTTCCAGTACATCGATGGCTGGCGCAAGGCAGGCGCGTTCGAGGGGCTGGCGTTTTCCTGAGCGCACGCCAAGATACGTCGCGGGCAAGACGACGATCGGGGGACGCCCGGCCAACGCCGGGGCGTCGGGGGCATGGACATTCACAAGCCGAAGGCCGCGCATAGCTGGCGCGAGTTCGCCATCGAGATCGGCACGATCATTCTGGGCATCCTGATCGCGCTATCGCTCGAACAGGGCGTGGAAGAACTTAGATGGAACGAGCGCGTGGCCGTGACGCGCGAGCAACTCAACGCCGAACTGAAGGACGACGCCGCTTCGGGCCTGATCTGGATTTCCGTCGGGCGTTGTCTGGACCAGCAACTCGACACGCTCTCCGAACACGTCTGGACAGCGCGCAGCACGGGCACGTTCGCTCCCCTGGCCAGCCCGTATGCGCCACCGCTCGAAATGTTTCTAAACGACGCATGGCTGAACGCCCGCTCGCTGCAAGTATCCGATCATCTCTCTTCGGACGAGGTCGGCAACTACAGCACGGTCTATTTCTTTCCTGCCGAGCTGAAGGACAACGTCATCGCGCTGCATCAGGCGGCTGCCGCACTGGAACCCTTGAGCCGCAAGCTCGACCGCGTGACAGCGGAAGAGGCCGATCAGTTCATCGGTCGCATCAGCCAGGCGCGGGAGATGCAGTTCCGCATGATCTATGCATCGCTGTTGCTGATCCAAAGCGCCGAGCGTGTCGGCGTATCGGCTGAAGTAGGCGCCAACCGGGCAGCCAATGTGCGCCGGCACTTCGGAAGCTGCGCTCTCGATCAGGGTCATATCATCGACGTTCTGCATTCCGCGCGCGGCCTAGACGCCCTTGCGCGGCTTGGGTTCCGGCTACCGGCCGTCGGCAAGAGCCACTACGGTCCCTGATGATCTGAACCGAGAGTCACATGTTGACGGAGTGCCGATGACCCTTTCCGACCTCGCATCGCTGGGCAGTTTCGTCAGCGGCGTCGCCGTTCTGATTTCGCTGATCTATCTCGCCATCCAGGTGCGGCAGGCGGAGAAGAACCAGCGCGCCATGATCAACGAGTCCTATGTGACCCGGGTCGCCGAGCACCTGCGCTGGTCTGCGGAGCCCGTAAATATACAATTGCTGACCCGGGCGATTTCAGGCGAGACAGCGTTCACGGCCGAGGAGATCAATAGCCTTAGTATAATCTTTCGTGTGGCGATCCTGAGCGCCCAGGCCGTGTTTCAACAGAACGCCGCAGGCCTCATCGACAGGAATTCCTACGACTCCGCCACGCTTGCGTTCAAAGTTGCGTACCTGCCGCACCCCGTGTTTCGCGCGCTCTGGGCCAGATCGGCGCTGGTTTTATCGCCGGAATTTCGCGCGGTGGTCGAAGCCATGCTGCGGGAGACCCCGATCGCCCCGCCAGCCGACATCGTTGCCCGATTCAACGAAGACCTCGCCCGCATGAGCGCCGGCATGCCAGGCGGCACGGGTGAAGGCCAGGCTTCCACGATAACGTAGGCCTGCCCGCGGGACCGGTTGAGCGCAACCATGCGCCCGGTGAACCCGCGTCGAACGCTACAGGACTGGCAACGGATCGGAGCCCGCCGCGCAGAACCATGGCGTCGCCGGGATTATCGTGCCGTCTTTCATGTAAGTGGTCACCTTGCCAGCGTGCCTGTCGAGAATCGTATATCCAAATTGGTCACCCCATCGGAACAGCTCCGGGCCGATCTCGACCTTCTCGGTATGGAGAGACCTCTTGATGTCCGGCAGGATCGCGTCCGGCTCAACGAGCCAGGAGATTGTCTTCGCTTCATCGTCGATCCAGTACCGAAGGGGTTTTCCCGACTGGTTATCCTTGGATTCGCAGACCAGGTTGATCACCCGGGCCTGGGCCTGTGTCACGGTGATGAACGGGGTGGCTGCAGCAACGACGCACGCGAGACGCAACAAGCATGTTTTGCGCTTCACGCGATCCTCCCTTGCGCATCGATCAGTTGCCACAGGCCTTACTTGCCAGTGTTGCAAACAGACTCCCCGGCGGAGCAAAGCTCCAGTCCGTGGCGGTCGAGTTCGGAGTCTCGTCGCCGCTGGAATTCCGCCCGCTGAATTTTATGTCCTGGACCATTCTGAACTTCTGCGCCGCGCAGTCGAATTCCAGCAGGGATTGTTCGGACAGGTATTTGCCCTCGAACAAGTCCTGGTATTCCCATCGTGTCCACAAGCGTTGATAGGGCGCGTTCGGCGGAGCAGCTTCCGTCAGAACGACCAAGCTTTCGGACGGATTGGTCAGCGATCGCTGCCATCCATTGTCGACGATGGCAGACATCCAGGCGTCGTCGGCAAGCGTGGGTTGCACGACCATCACACCCAACGTTATCGCGAGAACGGTCAATCGATTCATGGATTCCCCCGTCTTCGCCGCCATTCGCCGGTTGACGATAGAGCGGTTTGTCTGTCTGCCAGCATCAAATCATAACACCGACGGCGGCGCATGGCCATTGACCTACCACTGCGACGACCCTCCATGGGACGTTAGAACCTGCCCCATCACGGTAGCCGAGCTTCGTCGTCGCTCCCGTCATTTGCGAGACCTCCGGGCGGTCCGTTCCGGTTGGGGCCATCGGGCTCGATCCGATCTGCGGGAGGGCTATGGCTGCTTCGCAGGAAGGGTCGAGGTGACGTCGTCCACAAAAGCGGCGAATTTTGTGCCCGGAACGCGGAAAATCGTTTCCTACGCCTCGCGAAATGCCGGACTGCTCATCGCCCGTGTGACGCCGCTTCGCATTTGCAGGAAGATGTCCTTGTCCAGCAGCCCCATCTCGTATTGCAGAAACGTGTCTTGCCAGCCGTAAAGACTTGCGCCGCAATAGCTCTGGAATTGAAAAGCCTTGACCTCCTCGGCCGTCGAACCGCCCCGCAGCCCCGTAAGAATGGCCGATGCGAGGTCCGGCTCGGCGCAGGACAACGCAAGTTCACGGATCGCTCCCAAGCGGCCCTGCTGAATCAGCGCCTTCGTGTGCTTGGCGTTTTGGTGCGTTTGCAGCGCCAGATAGATGAGCGATGCGGTGACGGCCATGCCGCTGATCGCCGTGCTGAACGTGGCAAAGTCCGACAAGGTCATGATTTTCTTCCCCTGGAGTGCGCCCGAATTTCGGTCAGACTATCGGGAGAGCGGCGGGGCGGACAGTGACAGCACTTCTATGCGGGGACGCCTTTAGCGAGCTCCGCAGCAAAATCATACTTCCATCTCACCAGCGGGTCGGTTTGCAGAATAGGAGGTGTTTCAACAACCAGCTTGTCCAGCCAAGCCACAAAATCATTTCCAAATGCGCTTCGGTTTTTGACTCCACGTTACACGCCACCCAGTCAGCGCTATCACTGTTTTGGTACTCAGCGTGAATGCTTCAAATGCAGAGTCGTTAAGCAATCCTTCCTGGTGCTGATAAAAGGAATCTTCCCAAAGATAGAAGGCAGCCCTGCAATGGGTATAGGCTTGCCTCAATTCCGTTTGCGTCAGAGCAGGGTCATTCCGAACCATTTTGGCGAGCGCGTCTGCAAGCAATGGGTTAGCTGCTACGCCTCTGATATGTTCAGACAGACTCAATGCCCGCCCTTGCCTGATCGCGGCTTGCTGATTTTTCTCCGCCTGCTTCACCTGAGCGCCAATCTGCCTCAGCTGGAAATACAGAAAGACCAGTGATACCAGCACCGCAAATCCACTGATGAACGATCCCAGCGCCGCCAAATCCGAAAGTGACATGCGTGCCCCCACATGAGTCTGACCGGCGCTCATGCTAGCGGGGGACGCGGCGAGCGGACAGCCGGGCTGCCAATGTCCGCCACGAGCGGACGATCGGTTCACTCGGACATCGCCGCTGAACCGCCGCCTCGGCCTTCAAAGGGCTTGTCATGATGCGCCCGGAGTGAACTAATTCGACACCCCAAAACCATCGCCAAAGGTGCTACTAGATGCCGCCACGCATGCTTCCGGATCCAACACCCGAGACCCGGCATTTTTGGGAGGGGTGCGCCAAGGGCGAGCTCAGGCTGCAGCGCTGCGGCGATTGCGATGGCGGAAGCTATTTTCCGCCGCGCCCGTTCTGCCCCAGATGCGGCAGCCGC
>DATEZM010000156.1:0-2931 GCA_035255625.1 Rhizomicrobium sp.
GGCGGTCGGCACGGTAAATTCTTGGCGGATGAGGCGGCGGAACGCGGTGTGCTGCGGCGGATCCATCATCAGCATCATCTTGTAAGGCCCGAAGCCGCCGGTGTCGGCCAGCGGGTCCTGGATCATGATGGTGGGTTCGGAGGAGAACGCCTGGAAATTGCGGTCGACGTCCCAGACGTCCTGGTATCGCGTCACCGCCCAGAAGCCGGGGCCGTTTGGTTCGTCCTGAAAATGGACGGGATCGTTGGACCGCAGCCAGTCATATTGCGCATGCGGATGCCCAGCCGCGAAACTTTCGGGATTCCACAGATCGATCTTCACCGCGCCAGCCCCGTCGGTTTTCCATCGACGATCTGGTCGAGATATTCGCTCAAGCCGTAGCCGGTCAGCCCCTTGCACTTATATTCGGTCATGCCTTCGGTGATGCGGGTGTTCAGTTCCTGGCCGTCCGGCGCCTTGCGCCGGTTGCGCAGCGGGATCAGCGACAGGACCTTGCCGGTGACCTCATAGCGCGCGCCGGATTCGGTTTTCACCTTGGCGCGGAGCGCGGTCTGGTACCAGTTCTCGTCCCAGTCGCTGTCGATGGCGCATTCGGTGATGAGATCGTACTTGCCATCCTTGAACACCATGCCGCCCTGGCGCGGCTGGCCTTCGGTGCCGGCGACGATGGAGAGCATCATCCCGAAGTCGCGGCCGAAATTCATCGGGCACCAGCGATACCAGTTGATCGCCTGCCAGTAGCGCGGTCCCCAGCTCTTGTCGCGCAGACCGAAGCCGTTCACTTCGAAGCGCTCGTCGCCGATCTGAAACGTGCCCTTGGCGGCCATGTGCTGTTCGTAGTGCGCCTTGGCGAAGGATTTCTCCGGATCGATCTGCATCGGCTGGCCGTCCTCGCGCACGGTTTCGCCGCCGAACATCGGCGAGACGCCTTCGTAGTCGAGCGCCACCTGGCAATCGACCGTCGGATTCTCGCGGAATGCCCTGGAGGGCTCGGCCATGTCGAAGGGCTTTGCCAGCACGACGGCCTTGCCATCATAGGTGACGCGCAGGCGCTTGAACGGCTCGGCGACCTCGATCTTGAGGCCGCCGGCATTCATCTCCTTGTTGTGCGCGATCTTCGGGCGGCCATACATGAAGGCGACGCGGCCGTCGGGCAGATATAAGCACACGCTCATCTCGGCCTGGCCCTCATTCGGCCGGTTGCCCAGCCGGAACCAGCCGCCGATCTTTGACGCCGGATCGAACACGTTGAAGTACATGCTCTCATTGTAATTGGAGGCCGCATCGGGCGTGTGCGTGTACTCGTCCTGCGGTTCGAGCCTGAGCTTGAAGCCGGTTCGCGCTGCCATCGCAGTCCTCCATCTCGCCATTGCGGCGGTCTCTCATTAGAGTGCTGAAAACGGCGCGCGGACAAGGTTCAACTTGGGCTTCCGCAGCGTCATGTGGGAGAGAACCATGCCGTGGAATTTCGGCGACATCCTCGACGCCATCGAAACGGTGCTGCCGCCCGACGCGCCGGCCTATGTCCATGGGACTCGGCGCATCACCTGGGGCGAAACCTCGAAGCGCACCAACAATCTGGCGCGGGCGCTGATCGCGCGTGGCGCGAAGCCGAAGGACAAGGTTGCGTTCTACATGCGCAACCGGCCGGAATATTGCGAGACGCTGGCAGCCTCGTTCAAGGCGCGGTTGACCCATGTGAACGTCAACTACCGCTACGTGGCGGATGAGGTTTTCTACATCTTCGACAATTCGGATGCGCAGACGGTGGTCTATGGCACTGAGTTTCGCGACATCATCACGCAAATCCGGCCACGACTGACCAAGGTCGAGACCTTCGTCGAAGTCACGGACGGCGGCGTGGCGGCGAACTTCGCGGAAGATTTCGAAGCGCTGTGCGCCGAAGGCGACGGCTCGCCGCTGAAAATCGAGCGCTCGCCGCAGGACGAGTTTTTCATCTTCACTGGCGGCACCACCGGCATGCCCAAGGGCGTGATCTGGGCGCATGGCGATCTGCGCGAGACCTCACTGATCGCGTTGCGCAGGCTGGGCCCGGTGCCGGAGAATCTGGAGCAGGTGGTCGCCGCGATCAAACAGGTTGGGCCGGGAAGCCGCTTGCTGCCGGCGTGTCCCCTGATGCATGGCACCGGGCTGCTGATGGCGATGAGCGTCATGATGGGCGGCGGTTGCGTCATCACGCTGCAGCATCAATCGCTCAACGCCCATGAATTGTGGAAGGCGGTCGAGGATAACAAGGCGATGACCGTGGTGATCGTCGGCGATGCCTTCGCCAAGCCGATGCTGGCGGCGCTGGACGAACAACCGGGCCGCTATGACACGTCGAGCATCGTGAACATCGTCTCGTCGGGCGTGATGTGGTCGAAAGAAGTGAAGAAGGCGCTGCTCGAGCATATTCCGCAGGCGATCATGGTGGACAGTTTCGGCTCATCGGAAGCGGTCGGCTTCGGTACCTCGATGATGACCAAAGACGGCGAGGTCGCGACGGCGAAGTTCACGATCAGCGACCGCGTGAAAGTGTTTGACGCCGAGGACCGCCCCGTCGCGCCCGGCTCGGGCATTCCCGGTTTCGTCGCGATGCCGCAGCCCATTCCGCTTGGCTATTACAAGGACGAGAAGAAGACTGCTTCGACCTTCAAGACAATCGGTGGCATCCGTTATTCGATCCCCGGCGATTGGTGCGTTGTCGAGACGGATGGAACGCTCACGCTTCTCGGACGCGGCAGCGTCTGCATCAACACGGCCGGCGAGAAGGTTTATCCCGAAGAAGTCGAAGAGACGTTGAAGCTGCATCCCGCGGTCGAGGACGCGCTCGTCGTCGGCGTGCCGGACGAGAAATGGGGCCAGTCCATCACCGCTGTGGTCGTGACCAGCGGCGATTTCGACGAGGAAGGCATTCGCAGCCATGTGCGC
>DATEZM010000157.1:0-5613 GCA_035255625.1 Rhizomicrobium sp.
TCTTCACCGGCGGCGTGGTGCCGCAAGGTGCGGACAGCATCGTGATCCAGGAAGATGCCAGCGCGAATGGCGACCGCGTCACGCTGAACATTGCCGCGATCCCGTCGCAGCATATCCGCACCGCGGGGCTCGATTTCAGGAAGGGCGATGTTCTTGTACCGGCCGGCAAGCGGCTCAGCGCACGCGACCTTTCGCTCATCGCCGCCGGCGACATCGCACAAGTCCATGTGCGACGGCGGCCACGCGTGTTTGTCGTGGCGACCGGCGATGAACTGTCTTTGCCCGGTGCGCCCCGCGAGCCAGGCGGCATTGTCGCGTCCTCAGGCTATGCGCTCGCGGCAATGATCGCGCGCTGGGGCGGCGACGCGGTCGATCTTGGAATCCTGCCGGACACGGCCGAAGCGGTCGCAAGCATCGCCGACAAGGCCAAGGGCGCCGATCTGATCGTGACACTGGGCGGTGCGTCGGTCGGCGAGCATGACCTTGTCCAGAAGGCGCTGGGCCCGCGCGGTTTCGCGCTCGACTTCTGGAAGATCGCGATGCGTCCCGGAAAACCGCTGATTTTCGGCCGGCTGGGCGCCACACCGCTGCTCGGCCTGCCCGGCAATCCCGTTTCGACATTAGTCTGCGCGATGCTGTTCTTGCGGCCTGCGATCGGCGCCATGTTGGGCAAGACCGATGATGAGCGCCTCTTAACCGCGCGCCTGATTGGCGATCTCAAAGAAAATGACAGCCGGCAGGACTATGTCCGCGCGAGACTCGAGACGTTGGACGGCGAACTCTGTGCCGAACCCTTCGCGATCCAGGATTCCTCGATGCTGAGCGTGCTGGCGCGCGCCGATGGCTTGATTGTTCGTCCGCCCCATGCGCCGGCAACTCCTGCCGGCGAAAAAGTCAGTATCCTGATGTTGGAATAGAAAAGAGCGGGCACAAGGCCCGCTCTTTCCGTTTTACTTAGTGGTGGTGTCCGCCACTATGGCCGCCGCCGTGGCCGCCATGCCCGCCGCCGAAGTTAAACCCGAACGACACGCCCGGGCCGTAGTAGCTCGGGTAGTAGTAGGGGTCGTAGTACCCATCGTAGTATGGGCCATACCCGTAGACGTGCCAGCAATGCCATCGATTGCACACGACACGGGCCGACGCCGGCGTTGCGCTGAGCGCAACCGTTCCGCCGATCAACGCCGCGGCGATCGCCGCCTGCGCGAACACTTTTCCAAACTTCTTCATTGCAACCTCCTTGGCTGCGTTGCCCTCCTCGGTATGAAAACGAAGGGCGCAAGGGTGCGTTCCGAATGCGAAGAAAGGAACGGGCCGCGAAACTCGTTCCCTTCGCGCATTTCAGATGATTACAACGTCACCCAAATGCCGTTGCGCCAATAACCGCGGCCATCATGATCGGCCCGCCAGTTGTAGCCACGGCGGTGATGGAGCCGCCAGTCGTCGCCGTAAAACCGCACGCCGAGTGACGGCGGATAGTCGTAACGGGTCGTCTCATGCCAGCAATCGCCGAAGCGGTTGCAAACGGTACGCGCGTCGGCGGCGGTCGAGGTCGCGGCCAGCGCGCCGAGGCCCAGCAATGCGGCCACGGCGCCTGTGGTCATCAGTTTGCGGATGTTCATGGGAATAGTCTCCAGGGTAGCGCCCTCTCCGGACCAGTGAACGGTGGCAGGCTGGTCCAGTTCCGGGAACCGCATGGAATCCCAGATTTTGTGCGTTGACGCCTCTGCAGAACTAAAGTAGAACGATTCTCCATGTTTCGGCTTTGTTCGCCCTGCTTCGGGGCGGCACAACTTGGAGGGACATGGAACCCATGCTCACCCGCAAGCAATACGAACTCCTGATGTTCATCCACGAACGGATCCGGGAGTCTGGCGTGCCGCCGTCTTTCGACGAGATGAAGGACGCGCTCGACCTGAAATCGAAGTCGGGAATCCACCGCCTTATTACCGCACTGGAAGAGCGAGGCTTTCTGCGCCGGATGGAGAAGCGGGCGCGGGCGCTTGAGATCATGAAACTGCCCGACAATGTGTCTGACACCCTGCGGCCGGCGACGACGCGCAGCCAGTCGATGCGTGCGGCGAGCCCCCGGCATGGCCGTGGCGAGAACAGGGTCAGCAGTGACGCGCGCATGGCGGGCGGTCCCCGCCGCCCCGTCGGCGACGGCGAGAGCGCTGTGAACGTGCCGCTGGTCGGACGCATCGCGGCGGGCACGCCGATCGAGGCGCTGCAGAACAAGGTCGGTGACGTTCCGGTGCCGGGCGGCATGATCGGCCGCGGCGATCACTATGCGCTGGAAGTGACCGGCGACTCGATGATCAACGCCGGCATCCTCGATGGCGACACGGTGATCATTCAGGAATCCGACGCCGCTCAGACCGGTGAGATCGTGGTGGCGCTGGTCGACAATCAGGAAGCGACGCTGAAGCGGCTGCGCCGCCGCGGGGATTCGATCGCGCTGGAGGCTGCCAATCCGGCCTATGAGACGCGGCTCTATGGTGCGGACCGAGTCCGCATTCAGGGCAAGCTGGTCGGATTGATCCGGCGGTATTGAGCTGCGGCACTCCAGGGACGAAGACCCCTGCTCTGCTCGACGCTTTCGACCCGCAAAGGCGGCCCGAACCAGATCGCGAAGCCATTGCTACGCGCAACGGCGAAGCGATCCACCACCAATCTGGGGCCATTGCAGGCGCGCCGAGCCGGCACGGCGGCGACGACGATCGCGGCGGCGGCGCAATCTTCGGCCAGCGCATCGATCCGGCCGGTGTCAGCGATGACAAGGCCCCCGATAGTCTTGGCAATGCAGCCGAGGGCGTCGCAATGCACGCCATCGGCAGGCGTTGCCACCGCATCGGCGATGTCGCGCGCGTCGCCGTCGCGCTTCAACCATTCGGCGGCCGAATAGTTGTCCTTCGCCTTGCGGAAAAGCTTGAGCGCGCCATCCGGTGCGCGAATGGCAACCGTGAGCCCGTCGCGCGCGATCAGCAGATCGGGCTGCGGCGCCAGGTAGGCAATGGCGATCCCAGCCAGGATCGGTGTAATGCCGAGCCAGCGCCAATGCCTTCGCCATAATCCGACCCAGAGCCCGCCGAGCGAGACGAGCACGAGCGACGACACCGGCCAGGCCGGCATCACCGACACCGCGCCCGGAAGGCCGGACACCCAACGGCCCATCGCCAGCATGATCTCGATGCCGAAGCCCAGAACGCGCAATGGCCAGGCATCGAGACCGAGCGGCATCAGGAATACCGACAGTGCCGCGGCGGGCATCGCGACGAAGCCCATCACCGGCATGGCGAGAAGGTTTCCGAGCACCGCGTAATGCGTCGCGCGGTCGAAATGGTAGATCGCGTAGGGAACGGTGGCGATGCTGCCGACCAGGCTCGTCGTAGCGATGCCGCGCAGATAGCGGCGAACGTCGCGGAAGCGCGGTGGTGCAAGGCCGGTGTCGCGCGGACGCGCCTGCTCCCATTCGGCCACCGCGATGAGACCGACGACGGCAGCGAACGACATCTGGAAGCCGGGTTCCAATAGGCTTTCGGGACCCAGCAGAAGGACGACGCTGGCGGCGAGCGCGAGCGTTCGCATCGAGAGCGCCGGCCGGTCGAACAGGACAGCGAGCAACATGGTCGCCAGCATGACGAAAGCCCTGGTCGACGACGAGGAGGCACCTGAGATCATCAGATAGAACGATGCGGCGCCGAGCGCCGCCACCGCGGCCCATTTTTTTATCGGATAGCGCAGCGCAAGCGCGGGAAAAGCGGCGAGCAGCGCGCGTATCACCCAGAACAGGCCGCCGCCGACCAGCGCCATATGCAGACCCGCGATGGCGAGGACATGGGCGAGGCCCGCGTCGCGCAACGCCTGTTCGTCCTCGTCGGAGATCGCGGCGCGGTCGCCGGTGATAAGCGCCGATGCGATGCCGCCGGTACTGCCAGGCAGGACCTGATGGATGCGCGCGGTCATGCGCGTACGCAGCGTTTCGACCAGCAGATGATAGCGATCGAACCAGGACGGCTCGCCCAACGCGGCAATCGGCTTGGGCCGGCCATAGGCATAACCGACACCACCGAGGCGCAGGTAATAGGCGCTTCGGCCAAAATCGAACGCACCGGGAGCGGCCGGCGCGGGCGGCGGCATCAGCACGGTGGTGACATGCACCCAGGAGCCCGGCGGTGGCAGAGGCGTGTCGGCACGGACCGAGATGCGGACGCGGGCGGGCAACGTTTCCGCGCGCTTGGTTCGAAGATCGCCAAGGACGATGCGGATGCCTTTGCCGTGGAGCTCGGCCTGCTCGACGCGGCCATCGAGGCCGAGCGGACCGATGCGATGCGAAAGCACTGGCGCCGACACGATTTCGGTGCGGGCCTTGGCGAGCGCGAAGCCGAGCGACACGACGGCGAGCATGGCAAAAGCGACGCGGGCAGCCGCGATGCGCGTGCCCGCGCAGCCGAACATCGCCGCGATAGCGGTGAGTGCGGCCACGCCGGCCCAGGCCAAGGTCGGTTCGAATGGCAACGCGAAATAGAGGCCGATTCCGGCGCCGAGCCCCACTGGGAGCCAAAGCGGCCAGCGCTCGCGTTCGGCCAGCGCGGCATGGCTGAGCACGCCCGCAGCAGCACGGGCCCAGGTCCACCGGGGCAGCAATGCCGCACCTGGAATGAAAGGGAGGAGGCGGCCACCTGTTCCCACGGGAAACCGTTTGCTAGAAGCTCGCCGCAAACGCCGGCCACCCGACCCCAAGCCAAGCACAATGACACAGAACAAGAAACCCGTATTACGCTTCGCGCCGTCGCCAACCGGTTATCTCCATATCGGCGGCGCTCGCACCGCGCTGTTTAACTGGCTGTTCGCGCGGCACACCGGCGGCACCTTTCTGCTGCGCATCGAGGACACCGATCGCGAGCGATCCACGCCCGAAGCGGTCGACGCGATCCTCAAGGGCATGGAATGGATGGGGCTCGATTGGGACGGGCAGACCGTCTACCAGTTTGCCCGCGCCGACCGGCATCGCGCGGTGGCCGAGCAGCTTCTCAAGGAAGGCAAAGCCTATCGCTGCTTCACGACACCCGACGAGCTGGCGGCAATGCGCGAGGCGCAGAAATCGGCAGGCCAGCCGATGCGCTATGACGGCCGCTGGCGCGACCGCGATGCGGCGGAAGGCGGCGGCAAGCCCTACGTCATCCGGCTGAAGGCGCGGCAGACCGGCGAGACGGTGGTGAACGATGTCGTGCTGGGCGACGTGACGTTCAAGAACGACCAGCTCGACGACATGGTGCTGCTAAGGAGCGATGGAACGCCAACCTACATGCTGGCTGTGGTGGTCGACGACCACGACATGGGCGTGACGCATGTCGTGCGCGGCGCCGATCATCTCAACAATGCGGCGCGGCAACTGCAGATTATCGAGCAGATGGGCTGGCCGGTGCCGGTCTATGCCCATGTGCCGCTGATCCACGGGCCCGATGGCGCCAAGCTATCCAAGCGTCATGGCGCGTTGGCGGTCGAGGCCTATCGCGACATGGGCTATCTGCCGGAGACGATGCGCAACTACCTGCTGCGGCTGGGTTGGAGCCATGGCGACGACGAGATCATCTCGACCGAGCAGGCCATCCA
>DATEZM010000158.1:0-2000 GCA_035255625.1 Rhizomicrobium sp.
CTCAAGCTGATCCGCAACCGCAAGCTCGACCACGCGGCGGAGTGACACCGCCGCTAAGCCGTTACCCCGCCGGCTTCGGCGTGGTGCCGTCGACCTTAAGCTGCGTCGCCACTGCGGCGATCACGCCGTATTCGGTGTTCGCCCAGACGCGCAGCGGAACGACATACCGACGGCCTGACACCGCACTCGGAACGGTCGTGATCCAGGCGTTGATCAGCGGGAATTTCGAGGCATCTTTCAGGACGCGCGGCTTGTAGCCGGAGATCTGCTTGTATTTCATCTCGCACAGCACCGCAGGCCCCTTATATACGCCGTTGTCCAGCGCGACGTTCGTATCCTTCACCTTCACGAACTCGACGTCGTAGCGCCTCCGCCCGTCGAACACCGGCAACAGGACCGAACAGGGATTGTCAGCCGAGGCGCCGACACCGGAAACGAAGAAGGTGATGGCGCTCAAGGGATCGAACGTTCCCTTCTGCTGCGCAGGCGGTACCTCATAGCCCGTCGTCGGATAGGTCGGGTCGGCATAGAGCCGCACCGGCCCGCCATCGTCATAGGTAAGCGAGACCTCCTGCTTCTTGTCGGCGTGGCCGGTGTAGAACGAGTCGTAGAGACCGGGATGGATGCTCTTGTTTGCCACCGCGACCGTGCCGGTGGAGGTCGCCTGAATCTCAGACTGCCAGAACGCATTGACGATGCCGCTGGTCTGCAGATTCGACACCGAATGGTACTGGTCGCCGCGGATCGTAGTATTAAGGTCGACCTTGCCGAGCGTCACGCCGCCGGCATAGAGCGTCATTGCCATCTGCAGCGTTGAGCCGGGTTGCGACGGCGTCTCGGAGCCGGCACCGCCTGCGCCATAAGCCGAACCGGCCAGCGAAAGCAGGGCGAGGGACGCAAGGATGGCGTGACCAATTCTCATCGTTCTGTTCTCCGGCAGGCAGCGCAAAATAGCGGCGGCGACGCTCCAAAACCACTATGGTCCAATTATGTCCGGGTCGCTTGATTCAAAAGCGGTTAATAGCGTCGACCTCGCCGTGCGGCTGGTCGTTGGTGACCGGCGCGCGCTTGCCCGGGCGGTCACTCTGGTCGAGTCCACGCGGAACACGGACCAGATCGAGGCCGAAGCGCTGCTGACGAGTCTGCTGCCGAATACCGGGGGCGCCATACGGATCGGCGTTTCCGGCGCGCCAGGCGTCGGCAAGTCCACCTTCATCGAGGCGTTCGGCGGACATCTGACGAGCCTTGGCAAGCGTGTCGCCGTATTCGCAATCGATCCGTCGTCACGGCGCTCGGGCGGTTCCATCCTGGGCGACAAGACGCGCATGGAGAAACTTTCACGCGATCCAAGCGCCTATATCCGTCCGTCGCCGGCCGGCACCACGCTCGGCGGCGTGGCGCGGCGCACACGCGAGTCGATGCTGCTCGCGGAGGCGGCGGGATTCGACGTCGTTCTTGTCGAGACGGTCGGTGTCGGCCAATCCGAGACGGCTGTTGCCGACATGACCGATCTCTTCGTCCTCCTCGCTTCGCCCGGTGGCGGAGACGATCTGCAGGGCATCAAGCGCGGCGTAATGGAACTGGCCGATCTTTTGCTCGTGACCAAGTCGGACGGCGATCTTCTGGCCGCTGCAACCCGGGCCGCCTCTGACTATCAATCGGCGCTTCATCTCATGCGGCCCCGCCACCAGGGCCTGCATCCCAAGGTCCTCAAAGTGTCGTCGGTCATTGGCACGGGCATTATCGAGGCCTGGGACGAGATGGCTGCTTGCCATGGCGCGCTGGCGGCAGGCGGCGCGCTGGTCCGGTTGAGGGAGGCGCAGGCGCGACGGTGGTTCTGGAGCGAGGTCCAGACCCTGATCAGCGAAGCTATCCTGGAGGATGCCGCCCTGTCGGAGGATGCGGCCCGGCTGGAAGCAGCCGTCGCGTCTGGCGGTTCCCTGCCTTCCGCTGCGGCCCGGAGCCTGCTCAAGCGGTTTCGCGGCGCTTGACGCTACTTG
>DATEZM010000159.1:0-2359 GCA_035255625.1 Rhizomicrobium sp.
CGCGAGGGCGCGGCGCGACAGAAGGGCGGGCAGCGGACATTTCAGTCCGCGCAGATCCAGCGGCTCGCTCATGGTTTCGTCTACAGTAACCGTCTAGCCATATCGTCCAAATCGTCATTCTACCGCTTGCGGAATTCATGAGACTTGCCGGCGCCGTCGGGCGCGAAGCCACTTATATATCGGCCATCGCCCGCACGCTGATCGGGCTTCGCGGCGTCACACCCGAAAGCCCGCACACCATCGTCGACATCGTCGAGGCGCAGGCGCGGACCACGCCGGACGCGATCGCCTTCCACTATCTCGACAGCACGATGAGCTATCGCGCGCTGGACAGCCACGCGAACCGCGTCGCGCACTGGGCAAAGCGCGCCGGTGTCGGTCGCGGCGAAGCGGTCGCGCTTCTGATGGAGAACCGGCCGGAATATGTCGCGACCTGGCTCGGACTGCTGAAGGTCGGCGCGGTCGCGGCACTGATCAACACCAATTTGCGAGGCACGGCTCTGGCCCACTCCAT
Source organism: Rhizomicrobium sp. (assembly GCA_035255625.1). Taxonomy (GTDB): domain Bacteria; phylum Pseudomonadota; class Alphaproteobacteria; order Micropepsales; family Micropepsaceae; genus Rhizomicrobium. Next base: position 515 of record DATEZM010000159.1, read on the forward strand.
CGCCATCGCCGAGGCGCAGCATGCCGTCGTCGGGACTGAACTGGCCGCCCTCTATTCCGAAGCCGGCGCCAGACCCAAAGCCTGGAGCACGGGCGGTGCGACGCCGGGCTTCGAGAACTTCGACGCGGCCCTCGCCGCCGAATCGCCCGATGCCGCAGACAAGGCCTGGCGCGACGGCATTACCTGCAAAGATAAGGCGTTCTACATCTACACGTCCGGCACCACGGGTTTGCCCAAGGCGTCGAACTTCACGCATCTGCGCATGCTGTTCATGATGCACGGCTTCCAGGGCGCGCTGAGAAGTACCGCGCACGACAGGATGTACAACGTGCTGCCGCTCTATCACTCGGCAGGCGGGGTATGCGCCATCGGGCCGGCGCTTCTGACCGGCGGATCGGTCATTCTGAAGCGCAAATTTTCCGTCCATGAATTCTGGGTCGACGTTCACCGCTATCGCGCGACGATGTTCCAGTACATCGGAGAGTTGTGCCGCTATCTCCTCAACGCGCCGGTATCGCAGCATGAGCGCGACCATGCCATTCGCGTCATCACCGGCAACGGGCTCAGACCGGAGATATGGCGAACCTTCCAGGGGCGCTTCGCCATCCCGAAAATCATCGAGTTCTATGGCGCCACCGAAGGCAATGTCTCGATGCTGAACTATGACGGCAAGGTCGGCGCGGTCGGCCGCGTGCCGTCCTATATGCGCAGCATCGTGACGACGAGGATCGTGAAGTTCGACATCGGGAGCGAAACGCCGGTGCGCGGCCCCAACGGCTTCTGCATCGAATGCGCCGACAACGAGACTGGCGAGACGATCGGCCGAATCGCCGACGAACCCGGAAAATCCTTCGACGGCTACACCAAGGAAACCGACACCAGGAAGAAGGTGCTGCACGACGTGTTTGAAAAGGGCGATGCCTGGTTTCGTACCGGCGATCTGATGCGGCGCGACGCCCAAGGCTATTTCTACTTCGTCGACCGGATCGGCGACACGTTTCGCTGGAAGGGTGAGAACATTGCGACCAGCGAGGTCGCCGAGGCGCTCGGCGTCGTGCCGGGCGTGCGCGAGGCCAATGTCTATGGCATCGCCGTGCCAGGCACTGATGGCCGCGCCGGCATGGCGGCGCTGGTGACCGGCGGAGATTTCGATATTACGAAACTTGCCGATGCGCTCGCCGGCAACCTGCCAGCCTATGCGCGCCCCGTTTTCCTGCGCCTTCTGCCCGAGATCGAGATCACCGGCACCTTCAAGCACCGCAAGGTCGATCTGGTGAAGGAGGGGTTCGACCTGAAGGCGTTCCGCGACCCGATCTATTGGCTCAATCCGGCCACCGGGACGTACGAGCCGCTCACGGCAGATACGGCTCAGGAAATCGCAAACGGTGCAGTAAAACTCTAGAACGTCACCTCGCGCGCCGGGATCACCTGCGCGAAACTTCCCGACATCGTATCGTTCTGAATTGCGATGATGTCCTTCGCTTTCGCGACGCGTGTGTCGCCGGTCGAGTGCGCATCGCCGACCAGTGTCACCGTGTATCCGCGCTCATAGGCGCCGCGGACCGCGGAATCGACGCAGTATTCCGATTGCATTCCGGTGACGACGAGGTGGTCGATGCCGCGTGCCTTAAGCTTGGCGTCGAAATCGGTGCCGTGGAAGGCGCTGGACTTGGTCTTGACCGTCACGTCGTCGCCAAGCGCCGGCGCGATGGCGTCATGGAACGGATAACCCGGCAGGCCGGGTCTGAACGGATGATTGGGCTCATCGACGCCGTTGTGCTGCACATACATGACCGGCGCGCCAGCGGCCCGGGCCTTGTCGATCAACGCCGCAATGCGTTGCAG
>DATEZM010000160.1:0-13362 GCA_035255625.1 Rhizomicrobium sp.
GGCGAGCCAGCGGATGTCGACGCCCGGCACCTGCGCCTCGAGTCTGCGCCGCGTTCCTGCGGAGTCGATCATCGCGTCCCGGCCTCCCAAAATCGCGAACACCGGCATCGTCAGCCGCTTCAGCGCTGCATCTGTGATGACCGGAAGACGTTCGCGGCGCACGCGGAAGTGCTTGAAGATCAGGGCCATGAAATCACTCACGGCGCCCGGCATTTCGGGCGCGCCAGGCTTCTTCGGACCCGCGATGATTGCGTTGACCTTGCGCCGACCCCACGGGCCCAGCAGCAGCAAGGGCGCAGCCCATAACAGCACGTTCTTGTGCCGCCCCACGCCACCCGGGCACAGCACAGCTACCGCGCTCACTTTCTCCGGCCGCCGCGTCGCATAGTCGAGCGCCAGCCAGCCGCCGAGTGAAATGCCGACGAATGACGTCTTTTCGATTTTCAGAGCCGCCAGCACGTCATCGAGCCACAGCGGATAGACGCCGCTCGCCAGCGTCGGCCGCGACGGCGAGGACAAGCCAGGCTCGCCGATAATGTCGATCGCATGGACACGGGAATGTTTCGACCAAAGCGCCGCATCCATCATCCAGACGAACGAATTCGACGCGGAGCCATGCAGCAGTATCAGCGGCGGCGCATCTTCTGGTCCACACGCGACCACGAAGGTGTCGCCCTGCCGTGTCGGGACGGTGAATTGCCGATTGGGCTTGGGCCAGAACCCAAGGAACGTGCGATAGCGCGCCTGGACTTCGTTTTGTCCGGCCTCGGATTTCCAGATCGCGCTCATCGCTCCGCCAATCCCTTGATCGCTCCAAGCAGGGCGCGTGTCGTGTCGATGCTGCCGGTGACGATCACTTTCAGCCGCGCGCGCTCTTCGTCGTAGATCGTGTCGATGCGTACCGGCGCGTCGCCCTCCGGCCGTCCCTTCACCGCCGCCGTCACATAGGTCGTCAGCCGGTAGGCCGTGTCCGTGTCGACCGCGTCGATGTCGACGACGCTCGAGACTGCGATGTGACGATGAAGGCGCAGTTCGGGTCCTTCGAGTGCAGCGACCGATTGGCCGGTCATCGCTTCCAGGTCGGCACGCGCGATGCGGTATTGTTTGCCGATGCGCACGGCTCGCAGCCGGCCGTCCCGTACATAGTTGCGCACCGTCTTCACATGCAGGCCCAGCAGGCTCGCGACCTGCTCGACCGAATAGAGATCCTGCGACATCGCACGTTCCAGTGATTTATCCCAAAAATCATCTATCGCGGTTTATCATAGACCGCAATAGAGAATAATAGGGGATATATGGACTAACCACCGGAGGCCACGAAGCCCGTCGCCACCGCGGAAAACGATGCTAAGAAGGCCGCCTCTAACGGGGAGCACGGCATGAACGGCGCGGAGAGTCTGGTGCGCACGCTCGTCGCGTCGGGCGTCGAGGTCTGCTTCTCCAATCCCGGAACATCGGAGATGCATTTCGCTGCCGCGCTCGATCGCGTGCCCGGCATGCGCGCCGTGTTGGGCCTGTTCGAAGGTGCCGTCACCGGCATGGCCGACGGTTATGGGCGCATGGCGGAGAAGCCGGCTTGCACGCTGCTGCATCTGGGGCCGGGCCTCGCCAACGGGCTCGCCAATCTGCACAACGCCCGCCGCGCCGCGACGCCGATCGTGAACATCGTCGGCGACCACGCGACCTATCACGCGCAGTACGATGCGCCGCTCGCCTCCGACATCGCAGGCTTCGCGCGGCCGGTCTCGGCCTTTGTGCATTCCTCGCCAAGCGCGTTGACGGTCGGCGCCGATGGAGCCCGAGCGGTCGCGGCAGCGTTGTCACCGCCCGGCCAGATCGCCACCCTCATCCTTCCCGCCGACACGGCGTGGAACGAAGCCGAAGGCGAAGCGAGTCCTCTGCCGCGGCCGAAGCCCGCGCCGGTGTCCGACGAAGCGATCTATCGCGCCGTCTCAGCGCTTCGCAACGGCAAGAAAACGACGGTGCTCGTCCGTGGCGCGGCCCTGAAGGAACGCGGATTGAAAGCCGCCGGCCGCATCGCCGCCAAGTCGGGCGCACGACTCGCTTGCGATACCTTCACCGCGCGCATCCAGCGCGGCGCCGGCCGCGTGATGCTGTCGCGCATTCCCTATTTCGCCGAGCAGATCGTGGAGTTCTTCGCCGACACCGAGCAGCTCGTCCTCGTCGGCTCCAAGCCGCCGGTTTCGTTCTTCGCCTATCCCGGCAAGCCGAGCTGGGGCCTGCCCGAGGGATGCATCATCCATTATCTCGCTCATCCGCATGAGGACGGCGTTCAGGCACTTGAGGCAGTGGCCGAAGCGCTGGGTGCGGCGGGCGATCCGGCCCATGTCGCGCCACGCAAACTGCCGGATAGCATCGCCGATAAATTCGACCAGTACACGATCGGCCAGGTCATCGCGCGCCATCTTCCCGAAGGCGCGATCATCTCCGACGAAGGTGCGACCTCGGGTGCTGGTACAGCACTGGCTACCGCGACAGCGGCACCGCACGATCATCTGGGATTGACCGGCGGTTCGATCGGGCAGGGGCTACCGGTTGCGACCGGCGCGGCAGTAGCGTCGCCCCGGTCCAAGGTCGTGTGCATCCATGGCGATGGCGGCGCGATGTACACGCTGCAGGCGCTGTGGACCCAGGCCCGCGAAAAGCTGGACGTCACGACCGTGATCTTCGCCAACAAATCCTATGCCATCCTGAACATCGAACTCGCGCGAGTCGGCGCCGGCAATCCGGGCCCCAAGGCGCTCTCGATGCTCGATTTGCACAATCCCGACCTCGATTGGACGAAACTCGCCAGCGGCATGGGCGTCGAAGCCTCACGCGCCACCAATATCAAGGACTTCGAAAGCCAGTTCGAATCCGCGATGAAAGGCAATGGCCCCCGCGTGATCGAAGCCGTGCTAGGCTGAACCATCAAGAGCAAGAGGCACACCATGGACAATCCGAGCGGCGATCTCAGTTTCTGGCGCGATGGCGCGAAGGACCTCATGCCGATGGTGGTGGCGCTCAGGCGCGACATTCATATGCACCCCGAGCTCGGCCTGCATCTGCCGGAAACCACGCATCGCGCGCGCGAGGCGCTCGCCGGCCTCGACGTGGAAATCGCCGAAAGCAAGTCCACCACCAGCCTGATCGTGACGCTCAAAGGCGCACAGCAAGGCCCGACCATCCTGCTGCGCGGCGACATGGACGCGCTGCCGATGCCGGAAGACACCGATGTCGATTTCCGTTCGGTGAACGAAGGCCGCATGCACGCCTGCGGCCACGACTCGCACACCGCGATGCTGGTCGGCGCGGTGCATCTGCTGCATCGTTACCGCGATCGCCTCAACGGCAATGTGAAGTTCTTCTTCCAGACCGGCGAGGAAGGTTATGCCGGCGCGCGGCATGTGATCGATGAAGGCATGCTCGACGCGGCGCCGGCGCCGCAGGCCGCCTTCGCGATCCACATCTCGCCCAATATTCCGACCGGCGTGATCGCGACACGCTCCGGCCCGCTGATGGCTGCGACCGACACGATCCACATCGAAGTCATGGGCAAGGGCGGCCACGCCTCGCAACCGCACTACACGCTCGATCCTATTCCGGTGGCCTGCGAGATCGTCACCGCGCTGCAGAGCCTCGTCACCCGCCGCATCGAAGCGTTCGATCCGGTCGTCCTCTCCATCACCAAGATCGAAGGCGGCACGACGCAGAACGTGATCCCCGAAAGCGCCAAGCTGCTGGGCACGCTGCGCAGCTTCTCGGAGAAGAGCCGCACCGCGGCGCGCGAAGGCATCGTACGCATTGCGGAAAACATCGCCAAGGCGCATGGCGTCGAGGCCAAGGTGAATCTCGAGGCCGGTTACCCCGTCACGATCAACGATTCCAAATTCGTCGACTTCGCGGAAGGCGTCGCCACCGATCTGTTCGGCGAGCGCGGGTTCCTGCGGATGCCGGCGCCGATCATGGGCGCCGAGGATTTTTCCTATGTGTTGCAGCGGATGCCAGGCGCGATGGTGTTCCTGGGCGTTGCGCCCGACGGCGTCTCGCACCATCACGCGCATGCCTGCCATTCCAATCGCATGATGATGGACGAGGCGGCGATGGCAAACGGTATCGCGCTGCACGCAGCGGTCGCGCACCGTTATCTGGGCGGCTAGCTTCGGTCGGGGGATTTTGCGATGTCGGACAACGCCGCGCTGGACGCGCATGAACACGTCGAACATGCAGAGCACGCGGCGCATGAACGCGATCCGTTCATTAGCCGCGTCGCGATCACGGTGGCGGTGCTGGCGGTCTGCGCCGCCGCCGCCGGCAGCCTGGAGACCATGGAAGGCGAAGCCTCACTGGCCGCGACCAGTGAAGCGGTACTGATGCAGGACCGGGCCACAGACGCGTGGAACGAATTCCAGGCCGATTCGATCAAGAAGAACGTCTACACCGTCGCCGGCATGAGCGCGGTGCCCGGCAGCGCCAACGGCGACGCCTTCCGGAAGGATGCCCGGGAATATGGCGAGACTCAGAACAAGCTGCGCAAGAGCGCGGAGGACCACGAGAAAGAGCGCGACGCGCTGCTGGCCGCCAGCGCCCGTCACGAGGCGCGCCATCAATGGTTGACGGGCGCAGCTACGCTGTTCGAGATCGGCATCGCCATGTCGACCGTCGCGATTATCACGCGACGCCGCTGGCTCTGGCTCGCCGCTTCTGCCTTCGGCGCCCTGGGGCTCGGGTTACTTGGCTCCGCCTTTCTCGTCTGACGGATTGCACCGCGTTTGACCGCTTGCGCGATCGGAAGTCCGCTTTAGTGGTGCGAGGCGTGACGCGTGCGTCGGGCTTGTACTGCGATGCCCAGCGGGATCGACATCAGATAGATCGCCATGCCGATCGTCGCGGTGATCCACGGCCATGTGAGCATGAAGCCGGCCAGCAGACCGACGAAGCCCCAGACCAGAAGGCGATGGCGGCGGGCGGGGCGCATATATTTGATCGACGGCGTCGGCAGCCGGCTGACCATCAGGCTCGCCGAGAGCGCGATCGTGACAAAGCTCACGAACGGCGTGCGGAACATCTCGCCGCCGCCCTGGAAGCTCAGGAGCATCGGCAGGATTAGCAGCCCCGCTGCCGCCGGCGTCGGCAAGCCTGTGAAATAGGGATTGCGCGGCGATGAGCCTTCGTCGCGCACGCTCTGTACATTGAAGCGCGCCAGACGGATGGCGGAACAGGCACAGAAGATCAGGGCCGCGATCCAGCCCGCATTGCCCATGCGCGACAGGCTCCACATATAGACGAGCACACCGGGTGCGACACCGAAGCTGACGAGATCGGCCAGCGAGTCCAGCTGCGCGCCGAAGCGCGTATCGGCGCCGAGGAAGCGCGCCGCGCGGCCATCCAGCATGTCGAACAGCATGGCGAAGATGATCGCTACCACGGCTGCGTTCCAGTCTGCGCCGATGGCGAATTTGATCGCGGTGACGCCGCTCGACAGGCCAAGAAGCGTCAGCACGCTGGGTACGATACGACCGACCGAAAGCTCTTCCAGTCGTTCCGCCATCCGGCGTGGATCGATTCGACGATAGGCCAACGGGTTCGTCTAACCTCGCAGTTCCGCCAGGACCGTCTCGCCAGCCCTCGTCACAGAACCGTCGTGTATAGCGATTTTAGCGGACGAAGGTAAGTAAATATCCAACCGGCTGCCGAACCGGATCATGCCATAGCGCTCGCCGCGCCGGACGATGGCGCCTTGTTTCAGGTCGCAAACGATGCGCCGCGCCACGAGACCGGCGATCTGCACAACCGCAAGATCGTCCGCTGAATCTGTCGCACCCGTGGGCCGTATGCGCGCTGCCATGCGCTCATTGTGCACGCTCGCCTTGTCGAAGGATGCGTTGAAAAAGCGTCCCGGGCGATAGGCGAGCGCGACGACCGTGCCACTGACCGGCATTCGGTTAACGTGCACATTGAAGACATTCATGAAGATCGAGAGGCGTCTGCGCGGCTCCGGTCCGAGGCCAAGTTCCGGCGGCGGCACGGCGTCCACTGTCGGCAGAAGCTTGCCGTCCGCCGGACTGACGATGCGATTCTTGCCGGACGGCGGCGCGCGGTCCGGATCGCGGAAGAAGGCGACGCACCACAGCGTCAGCGGTGCGAACGCCAGCGCTGCCCAAGACGACAGGAAATACAGCGCTGCATTGACGGCCGCGAAGATCGCGATGAACAGCCAACCTTCACGATGGATGGGAATGCGCATGCTTTAGTCTATCGCATCATGCAAAGAAAAAGGGCGGCGCCGACATGGCGCCGCCCGATTCCGAATTGAGCACGCGAATTAGGCGCGGGCGCCCGAGAACGGGAAGGAGCCGAATGCACCGGCCTTGGCGTTGCCCGAAATCTTGTCGCCTTCCACCGTGCCGCTGAATTCCAGCGTGATCGGCATGGGCTGCGTGATGTTGACCGACCAGGAGACGTTGTTGCCGTCCACCTTGCCGTTCGCGATCGCCATGCTGTTGCCACGGGCCGACTGTGTGCCCGTCAGCTCGCTTCCATTGGCCTTGAGCTCAAGCTCTGCCGGCTGCGCGCCCATGGGCGATTGAAGCGTGATGTTGTACTTGCCATCGACGGACATGTTGTCCTCCATTGAGAAGGTGCGCATCTAAAGGAGCCGGGCGGGCTTGCGCAAGGCTTAGATGACGGTGACGTCACGGAATATGCGCGCGCGGCAGAAATACTGTTTGGGATCAAATCTCTAAAGTCACGTCAGCGGGACGGCCAGAGAGCTCCGTCCGATGGTAGAGCGCGTCAGTTCATGGCGCTTTACGAACAGTCCCGCGGGATCGCGCGTCTGGTCGCGCGACGTCTCCCACACCCCGTGGCTGGCGTACCAGGTGAGAAGCAGGAGCCGTCGCTCCTCATTGCGGACGTCCTGCTCGCCTGCCTCGGCGGTGAACAGGCCGAAGATCTCGGTGTCGTAGCTGCCCTCGAAATTCTGCCAGGCGCGGTTGGACAGATCGATGAAATCCGCGACCTTCTCCGCGTCGACCGTGAACCAGCGATGCACATAGATGCCGCCGCTCTTGAGCTTCTTGGTATCCGCCGGCCGCACGGTCGGCGTCAGCGCTTCCATCTGAACGGCAATGGCTTTGGGGCCGGCCACAAGCATTGGGGCGTGGCGGCTGCGCTCGGGCCGGCGGAGCAGAACAACCGCCTCGTTGGAGGCAAAGCCGAGCTGGCCCTGGAACAGGCCGACCACCTCTCCACCGGCGGTCGCCACTTCGGACACGAGGCTGCTGCGGACATGGCCGGCAAAGTCCGCCCACGCCTTTCGCCCGCGCCCCAGAGTGCAGGTCAGATAGTTGTAAGCTGCCGTCACGATCTCTCGCCCGTCATCAGCCAGTGCGCGCATTCGGCGCCGAGCTCGGCAACCGCTCGCGATTCATAGCGGCGATTGTCCTCCGGCGTGAGCAGGTCCCGCCAGCGGCCATTGGTGCCCTTGTTGATGAAGGTGGAGGCGCCGCCTTCCCACAGCACGCCGCCCAACGGCGCGGATTTCTCGGCATGCGCCTTCATATAATCGAATGAACAATGCTCGACGAGGCGCGGCCACTTCTCTTCGTCCACCGTGGCGCCAAGATAGCCCGCGATACCACGCATCTGCCCTTCGAGGTCGCGCTTCAAATTGTTGAAATGAATGAGCTTGACGTTCGGCAGATCGCGCAGCGCCCACCAGCTCCGGATGTTCTCCCAGAACGGCCAAAACGGATGGCCATCGCGCTCCAGCCATTTGCGGAAATAGGTCACGACGTCGTCGGTGGTGCGCTCGATCGGCGGACCGATCAGGCCGGGTGTGTCGTTCAGCACCGCGTACCAGGCATCGTTGGCATGAACGTGATGGTTGTAGAGACTCCAAACGACGTCACGCCCGTCGCGCCCGATATAGAGGTATTTCGCGCGGGGCGAGAACACGAGCGCGTCCACCGGCAGATGTGTCTTCATGAAACGGCGATGGGTCTGCGCCTCCATCGTCTGGAGCTTGACCTCCTTGGGTGGAACGCGGAGGTCCAGCCATGGCGATAGCTGCCCAACATCGACGTTCTCGTCGCCGTCGTACAAAATCTGCCCGACGATCTGCTGGGTCCAGGTTGTCCCGGCCTTGGCATAGGTCGCGACGATCACATCGTCGTCGCGGAACTTGAAATCGTTCCACACCGTCGAATCGAAGTGGTTGCTCTCCAACTCGCGGGTCTTCTGCGGCCATGGCATTGCGGCGATCCCCAAGAACTGCGCAGCAGCCTTACAGCCAGAGAGCGCCGGTGAAAAGCGGCGCGGATTTGCTTGGCGACCGGCCTATGATGAGTCGATATTGGCGGCGTCAGTTCTCCAGCATCACCTTGCATTGATACGATGGCTTGCGCAGCGCTTCGAACGCTTCGGGCAGCCCGTCGAGATCGACGATATCCGTCACCATGGCGCCGACGTCCACGCGGTCGGACGCAATCATCGCGATGACGTAGTCGAAGTCCGGCGGGCGATAGCCAAGCACGAACTGGATCTCGAGCTCCTTCATGATGCCCATCAGCGGCATGATGGTGTCGGTCTGCTGGCAAACGCCGGCGACGACGATGCGCCCGCCGCGCGGCGCTTCCATCATCGTGTTCATCAGAAGGCCGGGCGCGCCGACGCATTCGAAGATGATGTCGGGCGCCTTGCCGGCGATCTTCTCGACTTGGCCGGCGAGCGGCAGGCCGGGGTCGATGCAGTCGGTGGCGCCGAAACGCGCCGCCATCTGTTTGCGCACGTCGGCCCGCTCGCTGACGATGACGTGGCGCGCGCCGAGGAATTTCGCCCAGAGCGTGGTCGCCAGCCCGACCGGTCCTGCGCCGATCACCAGCACGGTCGCGCCGCGCGGCATCCGCGCCATGTCGACGGCGTGCAGCCCCACGGCCAGCGGCTCGACCATCGCGCCCTCGCGGAACGAGACGCTATCGGGAAGCCGGTAGCCGCTGTTGGATCCGATCCTGACGAATTCGGCATAGGCGCCATGATTCTGGCCGAGCCCGACCGGTGTCATCTTCATGCAGGGGCCGCGTTGGCTGAAATTGATGCATGGCGTGTGATCGCCGCAGCAGATGACGGGGAAGCCGGCGACACGGTCGCCGGACTTCCATAGATGGGTGACGGCCTTGCCAACCTCCATCACCTCGCCGGCAAACTCATGACCCATCACCGCCCCTGTTGGCAGCGGCATCATGCTGGTCGATTCCGTCATATGCAGGTCCGAGCCGCAGATACCGCAATCGCGCACGCGCAGGATCATGTCGTGCGGCCCGGGCACCGGATCGGCGATCGCCTCGACGACCAGGGGCTTCGACATTCCTTTGAACACAGCGGCGCGCATCTCGAATTCCTGCTTTTGGCTTTCGTACCGGCGCTCAGGTTATGCCATGTTCGAGGCTGGAGGAAACGGAGGGACTGATGGTCGACACTTACGCTACGGCGCGATCGATGCTCGCCGATCTGGCGGCGAAAAAGATCTCCGCGCGCGAGCTGCTCGAGGCCCATGTCGCGCGAAACGGTCAAATCGCCAAAGCGGTCAATGCCGTGATCGCGACCGATCTCGCTCGCGCCCGCAAGGACGCTGCCGCCATCGACGATGCGCGAGCCAGGGGCGCCGCGCTCGGCGCGCTCGCCGGCCTGCCGATAACGATCAAGGATGGCTTCGATGTCGAGAACATGCCGGCGGTCAGCGGCAATCCGGCCCTCGCAAACGGGCCGAAGGATTGCGCCGATGCGGCGGTCGTTGCCAGCGCGCGCAAGCAGGGCGCTGTGATCTGGGGCAAGACCAACGTGCCCTTCATGCTCTCCGATATCCAAAGCTACAACGCGATCCATGGCACGACGAACAATCCATACGACACGTCGAAAGTCCCGGGCGGCTCGTCGGGCGGAGCGGCCGCCGCGCTCGCGACCGGCGTCACGCCGTTGGAAATCGGCTCGGATATCGGCGGCTCGCTGCGCCACCCCGCGAATTTCTGCGGTGTGACGGCGCTCAAGACCACCTGGGGGTCGCTGGACGGACGCGGCCATGTACCGCCGTCGCCCGGCCGGTATCTCGAGGTCGATCTCGGTGTCTATGGCCCGATGGCGCGCAATGTCGACGACCTGAAGCTGCTGTGGAGCGTGCTGCGCGGAACACCGGAGCAGAAGCGGCGTGACATCAAGGGTGGCCGCGTCGCAGTCTGGAACGAGGAACCTGGCTGGCCGCTGGCGCGCGAGGTGCGCGTGGCGACCGAGCGCGCCGCGAAGGCGCTGGGCGAGGCCGGAGCCACGGTGGAATTCACGAAGCCCGATATCAGCGGCGCGGAACTGTTCGACGCCTACACGACAATTCTCACGCCCATCGTCGCGTTCGATTTTCCAGAAGAGCTCATCGCGACATTCGCCGCCATGCGCGATACCGACCGTGTACTGATGAATTCCGGCGGCCCCGAAGCGGGCATGGCGCGGTTCCGCTACCGCGCCTCGACGCCCTACCGCGAAATCGTCGCCGCGCAGATCGTTCGCCAAAGATTGAAGGACCGTCTGGCGGACTTCTTCACGCGCTACGATGCGATCGTCATGCCGATCGACATGGTGCCGCCGTTTGCGCATCTGCAGGAAGGCTCTTTCGCCGACCGCATGCTGCCGGTCGACAACGAGATGAAGCCCTACAATGATTTGCTCGACTGGATTTCGGTCGGCTCGGCGTTGCACGTTCCAGCTCTTGCGGTGCAGGCGGGTCAGACAGCGGAAGGGCTTCCTGTTGGCGTCCAGATCGTCGGGCCCTGGCACGGCGAAGACCGGCTGTTTGACTATGCCTTTGCGGTCGAAGAGCGGCTCGGTGGGTTCAAGCGTCCGCCAATTTGACGCTGCGGAAACGGGGACTCGCGAGCGGCGCCGTGGCATAAGTCGATCAGAGACATCGACCGGGAAGCGCCATGACCCTCAAACTCAAGAACGGAATTTTCCTCGCGCCCTTCCATCCGGTGGACGAGGATCCGACGCTGTGCATCCAGCGCGATCTCGAACTGGTCGAGCATCTCGACAAGCTCGGTTACGAAGAAGCCTGGATCGGCGAACACCACTCCGCCGGTTATGAGATCATCGCCAGCCCGGAACTGTTCATTGCCGCCGCGGCCGAACGCACCAAGCGCATCATGCTGGGCTCGGGCGTCATTTCCCTTCCGTATCATAACCCCTTGATGACGGCGAACCGCGTCATCCAGCTCGATCATCAGACGCGCGGGCGTTTCATGCTCGGCGTCGGCCCGGGCCTTTTGCCATCGGATGCATTCTCCATGGGCATCGATCCTTCGACCCAGCGCGACCGCATGGTCGAAGCGATCGAGGTGATCCTGCGCCTGTTCGCCGGCGAGCGCGTCACGCATAAGTCCGACTGGTTCACGCTGGTCGACGCTACTTGCCAGCTCAAGCCCTATACCTGGCCGCATCCCGAGATCGCGGTGGCGTCCTCGGTCACGCCGTCGGGCGGCAAGCTCGCGGGCCGGCACGGCTTCGGCATGCTATGCGTCGCGGCGACCCAGGCCGGCGGCTACGATGCACTGAGCATCAACTGGAAGGTCGCCAACGACACGGCCGCGGAGAACGGCCGCAAGATGGACGCGGAGCGACTGCGTCTGGTCGGTCCCGTCCATATCGCCGCGACGCGCGAAGAGGCGATGAACAACGTCAGGTTCGGCTATCAGAAATGGGCCAGCTACTTCGCCGGCATCACCGGCGGCGTCGCCGGACGCGAAGGTCAGGGCAGCATCGAGGACGCGATCGCCGGCGGCACGATCGTGGTCGGCACGCCGGACGACGCCATCGCGCAGATCCGCCGGCTGCAGGCCAAGCAGGGCGAATTCGGCGTCTTCCTCCAGCTCGCGCACAATTGGGCGGACTTCGAGGCGACCAAGAAGTCCTATGAGATGTGGCAGCGCTACGTCACGCCGGTTATCAACGGCGCGAATGAAAAGCGCGACGAGGCCTTCAACTGGGCCCGCGACAACAAGGAACGCTTCATCGGCGCCGCGATGACGGCCGCGATGCAGACCATCCAGAAGCACCACGAAGCCGAAGCGAAGAAGGCGACGAAGGCGGCCGAGTAGACCTGTATCCGCCGCGCGATCGGGCTAGGCTGGCGCCGCTTTCCGGGGGGATGTCATGGCCAAGATTCCGGTCGTCGCGACGGTGGTCGCTTCCTATCGGTACGTCTTCGCGAATTACCTGCGCCTGCTCGGAATAACGTGGGCATCGACCGTGATTCTGTTCGCGGTGGTGATCGGCTTGTTCTTTCCGCTTATCATGGCGATGCAGCAGAGGCTGCTGAGCGGCGACCCTACGGCCGCGCTCGGCGCGATCGGGCCGATGTTTCTCTACGAGATCGTTGCGCTGATGCTCGTGCTGGTCCCGATCGTCGGCATCACGCATCAGGTTCTCGGACGCAAGGTGACATGGCCATTCTTCTATCTCGCCATTGGCGGCGACTATTGGCGCCTGGTGCTGGCGTCGGTGATTGCGGGCCTGATCGTGCTCGGCGTGGTCTTTGCCGTGACCATCCCAGTTTCGATCGCGGTGGGCATCGGAGCGGCGGCGCGGGCCGGCCCGCATCCGGATCCGGTCGCGCTGGCGGCGCAGATGCGCAGTTTCCAGCCGGCCATCCTCATCGCAGTCTATAGTGCGATGCTGGTTGTTATCGTGCGCTTCGGGTTCTTCCTTCCGACCATCGTCGTTGAAGAGAAGCGCCTGGGGATCGGGCGCAACTGGACGCTCACCCGCGGCAACAGCTGGCGCATCGCCGGTGTGCTCGTGCTGATCCTGATCCCGCTGCTGGTGCTCGGTGCGATCCAGTTTGCCGCGCTCGCCGTGTTCGGCGGCCCCAACTATCTCGACGTGTTCGGCGCGCCGCCCGCATCGCTCAAGGCCAGCGGCGACTTGCTGCGGCTCTATCTCCACTATTGGTATGTCTACGCGGCCGCCTCGTTGCTGCTTTATCCGCTGTTCTACGGTCCGATTTTGGTGGCGAGCGCCCATGCGTATCGCGCGGTTGCGGGCGAAGCGCCGGCGGCGCAAGACTGAGCCGCGTCGCTTTCGGAGATCGCGGATATGGGCAAGGCTCTCGTCATCATAGACGTGCAGAAAGGGATGTGGGCCTTCCCCGACTTTCCGCCCCACGATGGCGATGGCGTGCTGCAACGCATTGCGGCGTTGATCGACAAGGCCCGGGCCGCTGGCGCGCCGGTCATGTATGTGCAGCACAACGGCGTCGATGAGCCCAATCATCCGTTCAGACCCGGCCTGCCGGGTTATCCGTTCCATGACGCCATCGCG
>DATEZM010000161.1:0-3044 GCA_035255625.1 Rhizomicrobium sp.
TCCGCGCGCCATCGCGGAGAAGGTGGCCGCACGTCTCAAGGCCGACCCGCTCTTCGCCAAGGTCGAGATCGCGGGGCCGGGTTTCATCAATCTCGACCTCACCGACGATGCGCTCGCTGTGCGGCTGGGCACGATGGCGAAGGACGCGCGCCTCGGTGCGCCGGACACTGGAAAGGGCAAAACACTCGTCATCGATTTCGGCGGCGCCAATATCGCAAAGCCGATGCATGTCGGCCATTTGCGGTCTGCAATTCTCGGCGACTGCCTGCAGCGCCTGTTTCGCGCCAATGGCTGGTCGGTGACCAGCGACGTCCATCTCGGCGATTGGGGCCTGCAGATGGGTCAGCTGATCTCGGAGATCGGCCATCGTGGCATCGCGCCGCTCTACTTCGATGCTGCTTTCACTGGCCCGTATCCGAAAGCGTCGCCGGTGACGATGGACGACCTCGAGGAGATCTATCCGGCAGCCGCAGCGGCCTGCAAAGCCGATGAAAAACGCCTCGCCGAGGCCCGCCAGGCGACCGCCGAACTGCAGGCCGGCCGGCCGGGTTATCGGGCATTGTGGAAGCACTTCTTCGATGTCTCGAAGATCGGCCTCGATCGCGAATATGGCAGCCTCGGCGTGCATTTCGACCTCTGGAAGGGCGAGGCCAGCGTCGATCCGTTGGTCGCGCCGATGATCGAAGACTTGAAGGCCCGCAATATCGCTGAAGAAAGCGAAGGCGCGCTTGTTGTCCACATCGAGCGCAATACCGACAAGAAGGAAATGCCGCCGCTGATCCTGGTGAAGTCGGACGGCGCCGTGCTCTACGGCACCACCGACCTGGCCACCGTCATCGACCGGGTGAAGGAGCAGAACCCCGACCTGGTCCTCTACGTCGTCGACCAGCGCCAGCATCTGCATTTCGAGCAGGTCTTCCGCGCGGCCGAAAAGGCGGGCCTCGCCGGCAAGGCGCATCTGGAACACGCCGGCTTCGGCACGATGAACGGCATTGACGGCAAGCCCTTCAAGACCCGCGAAGGCGGCGTGATGAAGCTCTTCGACCTGATCGCGATGGTGAAGGCCGAGGCCGAGAAACGGCTGGCGGAGCAGGGGATTGGCGCGGAATATTCGGACGACGAGCGCGCCGACATCGCGAACAAGGTCGGCATCGCAACTCTGAAATTCGCCGATCTCTCGAATTATCGTCTGACGGACTACGTCTTCGACCTCGAGCGCTTTTCCAGATTCGAGGGCAAGACCGGCCCCTATCTGCAATATGCCGCCGTCCGCATGAACTCGATCCTGCGCAAGGCGCAGCCCGGCGATCTCGCGCCGAAGGCACGGGCCATTCTTCATGCGGCGGAAGAACGCGCCCTGATCCTGCAATTGCTGGCGCTGTCCGATGCGATGTCCGGCGCGGAAGCCAAGCGCGCGCCGAACATCCTGTGCGAATATGCCTTCGAGCTTGCCCAGATTTTCAGCACGTTCTACGGCACCTATCACATCCTCTCCGAATCGGACGATGCGCTACGCGCCTCAAGGCTCGGCCTGTGCGGGCTGACGCTTGCCACGCTGACAAAGGTTCTCGGCCTTCTGGGGATCGAGGTCCCGGAAAGAATGTGAGTAAAACGGGCTGGTTCGCGCACTTCGTTGACTCGCCCAGTTGGCCCTTTATGATGCACAGCAACGCGATTTTCCGCCGTGAGGCGCAAGGGCGCGGCCATACAATCGATCCTTCGCGGGAGAGATCTGAAAATCAGGCGCCGAAGGAGCAACCGCCCCGGAAACTCTCAGGCAAAAGGACCGCGAAGGAGATGAACTTCTGGAAAGCAGGGCTCCCGGTGGGGGTGCTCTCACCGAAGGGGTAATCCGCCGGCTTTCGATGCCAGCGGGGAAATCTCTCAGGTCCCAATGACAGAGGGGGTGCGCACGACGCGGTCGCGCGCCCGCGAAACCTCTGTATACGGACCATACATGGCCGATCCGAACGAAGTCCTTCTCAAGACGCCGCTGCATGCGCTGCATGTCGAACTGGGCGCCAAGATGGTGCCGTTCGCGGGCTATGACATGCCGGTTCAATATCCGGCCGGCGTGCTGAAGGAACATCTGCACACCCGCGAGAAGGCCGGGCTGTTCGATGTCTCCCATATGGGCCAGGCCTTCCTGTCCGGCGCCGATCCGGCCCGCGCGCTCGAACGCCTCACACCCGCCGATGTTGTCGGCCTGAAGGAAGGCATGCAGCGCTATGGCCTGCTGCTCAACGACCAGGGCACGATCAAGGACGATTTCATGTTCTCGCACCTGGTTGGCGAGAACGCCCTTTATGTTGTCGTCAATGCCGGTACCAAGGACGGCGACTTCGCCCATATCGCGCGCAAACTCGAGGGCATTGCCACGCTCGAGCAGCGTCCTGACCGCGCGTTGCTCGCGTTGCAGGGGCCTGCAGCCGGTGCAGTGCTGGAACGCCATTCTCATGGCATCGACAAGCTCACTTTCATGAAAGTCGTGCGCTGCCTCGTGGCCGGTGCGCCGGCCATCGTCAGCCGCTCCGGCTATACCGGCGAAGACGGTTTCGAGATCTCGATCGACGCCATTCATGCCGAACGCGTCGCCCGCGCGCTGCTGGGCGAGCCCGAGGTGCTACCCATCGGCCTGGGCGCCCGCGACAGCCTGCGCCTCGAAGCCGGCCTTTGCCTCTACGGCCACGATATCGACGAGACCACCGATCCTGTCGAAGCCAATCTTGTCTGGTCGATTGCCAAGCGGCGCAAACTCGACAAGGATTTTCCGGCCGCGGAAAAGATCATCTGCCGCCGTTTGCGTTGACATACCGTCCCTTGAAGGAGGTGCGAATGGTGTAGGCGTGCTCTTCGCTTCCGGTGCACTCACGTTCGACACACCGCTTGCCTCGATTTCATCGACTGTGTCGGGATCCGAGAGGGAGAGAGTGGTAACCTTCATGCCGACGGCCAATTCGCGGATCGACGCCTTCACTCCGTTTACAAAAATGTCGGCAAATCTGTCCAGATGATAGGTCTTGGATTCCCCGCGCTGGCTGGTC
>DATEZM010000162.1:0-9890 GCA_035255625.1 Rhizomicrobium sp.
CGACACGGAAGTGACCGACGACCGCTTCTATATCCTCGGACCGGCGGGACACCTCCGCATCCCGAATTTCATCTTCCCGCCCTTTATGTACAACCACGGCAATTACATCGCGAGCCTGTCGAACGTCTGCAAATGGCTGGCGACACAGGCGGAATCGCTGGGCGTCGAGATCTATGCGGGCTTTCCGGCCGCCGATCTCGTGGTCGAGAACGGTGTGGTGAAGGGCGTCGTGACCGGCGATCTCGGCGTCGCAAAGGACGGCCATCATAAGGACAGCTTCACGCCGGGCATGAACATCCTGGGCAAGTACACGCTGTTCGCCGAGGGCGCCCGAGGCTCGCTGAGCAAGCGGCTAATCGCCGACTACAGTCTGAGCGAAGGGCGCGACTATCAGAAGTTCGGCATCGGCATCAAGGAACTGTGGGAGCTCAAGCCCGAGCACCACAAGAAGGGCTTGGTGCTGCACACTATGGGCTGGCCGCTCGACAACCGCACCGGTGGCGGCCTCTTCATGTATCACTGGGGCGACAATCTGTGCTCCGTCGGTTTTGTGGTGCATCTGAACTATTCCAATCCCTACACCTCGCCGTTCGACGAGATGCAGCGGGTCAAACATCACCCGATCATCAAGCAGTATCTCGAAGGCGGCAAGCGCATCGGCTATGGCGCGCGCGCCATCACAGAGGGCGGCTTCCAGTCGGTGCCAAAGCTTGCGTTTCCGGGGGGCGTACTGATCGGCTGCGCGGCCGGCTTCGTCAACCTGCCGCGCATCAAGGGCAGCCACAACGCGATGAAGACCGGCATGCTGGGCGCCGAAGCGGTGGCGGCGGCGCTGGCGGCGGGGCGATCCGGCGACACGCTCGACGATCTCGAAAATCGTTACCGCGCCAGCCATGTTTACAAGGACCTGAAGCGTGTACGGAATGTTAAGCCACTGTGGTCCAGATTCGGTACCATCATCGGCCTGATGCCGCTCGGTGGCATCGACATGTGGTTCAACCAGTTGTTCGGCTTCTCGCCCCTCGGAACGCTCAAGCACGGCAAGCCCGACTTCGCGACGCTCAAGCCTGCGGCGCAGTCGAAGAAGATCGCCTATCCCAGGCCCGACGGCGTTCTCAGCTTCGACAAACTTTCGTCGGTATTTTTGTCCAATACCAATCACGAAGAAGATCAGCCGGTTCACCTGAAATTGACCGACCCCTCGATACCGATCCGGGTAAACCTGCCTGAATATGACGAGCCGGCGCAGCGCTATTGCCCGGCCGGTGTTTACGAGGTGGTGCAAGAGGCGTCAGGGCCGCGTTTCCAGATCAACGCGCAGAATTGCGTGCACTGCAAGACCTGCGACATCAAGGATCCGGCGCAGAACATCACCTGGGTGACGCCCGAAGGCGGCGGCGGACCGAACTACCCCAATATGTGAGGATCGACATTGCGCATCGTTCACCGGATAGCCGCCTTCAGCCTCGCGATTGCACTTGGCGGCTGTGCGGGTGTGAGTACCGCACCGGCGGTAACGCGCGATGCCCAAGCGACCGAGTACGGCAACTACCTGTCGGCGCGTTTCGCGGCCAGCGAACACAATATGAAGGACGCGGCGACCTACTACCGGGCCAGCCTCGCCGCCGATCCCGACAACAAGGACCTTCTGGCGCTCGCCTTCTTCTTTTCGGCTTCGGCCGGCGACGTCGACGACGCCGCGAAGCTCGCCGAACGCGTGGTCGCGGCCCAACCCGATGATCGCGCCGGACGGCTGACGCTGGCGGTGGCCGCTCTGCACCATCGCGACTACGCGGGCGCGCGCAAAGAGATCAATCTCTCCGCCAAGGGGCCATTCAGTTCGCTGACGGTGTCACTAATCGATGCCTGGGCGGCCGCGGGGCAGGGCGACAAGGCTGCGGCGGAAGCCGGGCTTGCGGCGCTCCATGCCCAAGACACTGTGGATTCGCTCGACCTGTTTCACCTGGCGCTCTTGGCCGACTTCGTAGGAGATCGCCCATTGGCGGACGTGTCCTACAAGGGCGCCATGGTCGCCGGAGCGACGCCGCGCGTGGTCGACGCCTTTGGCCGCTATCTGGAGCGTATTGGCGAGACCACGGCAGCGACCGCGCTCTACACAAAGGCGGCGACGGAGCCGGGCCTGAAGGAGATCGCCACCGCCGGCCTCGACCGGATCAAGAACCACAAGAAGCCGGACGCGCTGATCGTGCGGGCCGAAGATGGCGCCGCCGAGGCGCTGTTCGGTATTGCTTCTTCACTGCCCGACCAGGCGAGCGCGGACGTTTCGATCCTCTATCTGCGGCTCGCACTTTATCTCCGGCCCGATCTCGACCTCGGTGCGGTACTGCTCGCCGATCGCCTCGAAGGGCTGAAGAAATACGACGACGCCATCGCCGCCTATAAGATGGTGCCCAGAGGGTCCCCCTATTGGCGCCTCGCGGCAGTCGAGGTGGCGCTCGACGAGGCGCGGCTCGATCGCACGGACGAAGCGGTCGCGACTCTGAAGGAATTGACCGCCGCCGAACCGACCGATTCCGAGGCCTGGATCGCGCTCGGCGACACCTATCGCAGTGCGAGCAAGTTCACCGAGGCATCGGATGCCTACGACCACGCGCTGGCGATGCGCGGCGGCGCTAAGGCCGACGACTGGCCGCTCTATTTCGCGCGCGCTGTCGCCGAGCAGGGCACCAACAACTGGAGCGCCGCCGAAATCGACCTCAAGAAGGCTCTGGCGCTGTCGCCCAACGAGCCGACGCTGCTCAACTATCTCGGCTACACCTGGATCGATCAGAACCGCAACATCCCGGAGGCGGTCGCGATGCTGGAGAAGGCGCGTGCGCTGAAGCCGACCGACGGCTATATCGCCGACAGCGTGGGCTGGGCGTATTACAAGCTCGGCCGCTTCGCAGACGCGGCCAAAGCGCTGGAGACGGCGGTCGAACTCGTGCCGGGTGATCCGACGATCAATGATCATCTGGGCGATGCCTATTGGCGCGTTGGCCGCAAGCTTGACGCCAAGTTCCAGTGGAGCCACGCGCTCGCTTTCGGCCCGAGCGACGCGGACAAGGCGGTGATCGAGAAGAAGCTCAGGGACGGACTGGACGCCGGTGGCAAGCCGAATTGATATCTTCGCGCCGGCGAAGATCAATCTGTTCCTGCATGTCGGTGAAAAGCGCCCCGATGGCTTCCATGAACTCGAAAGCCTTGTCGTGTTCGTCGATGCTGGCGACCGGCTGACGTTCGAACCTGCAGATTCCCTGACGCTGAAGATCGGCGGGCCGTTTGGCGCTCCGCTGGCTGCTGAGGCAGACAATCTCATCCTGCGCGCCGCACGCGCATTGGCGAAGCATTCTGCCATCGGTGTAAGCGCTGCCATCACGCTGACCAAGAACCTTCCGGTGGCTTCTGGCATTGGCGGAGGCTCGGCGGATGCGGCAGCGGCGCTGCGCGGACTTGTTCAGCTTTGGAAGCTGGATGTTTCGCGCGACGATCTGCAACGTATCGCGGCAATGCTCGGATCCGACGTGCCGGTGTGTGTCGACAGCCGAACCGCATGGATGGAGAGCCGCGGCGAGATCGTCACGCCGGTCGCAGCTTTTCCATCTCCATGGCTGGTGCTTGTCAATCCCGGTGTGGCGGTTCCAACCGCAAAGGTGTTCGCCGCACTTAAGGCACGCACAGGTGTGGGCAAGGTAAACCGATCTGCCGTTGGGCGCGGATCACTCGCCAGCCATCTGCAAGCTACCCGGAACGATCTGGAAGCGCCCGCGCTCGAGATCGCTCCGGTGATCGGCGATGTTCTTGCGGCGCTGCGCACGCGACGCGGAGCCCATACAGTTCGCATGTCGGGGAGCGGCGCGACCTGTTTTGCAATCTTCGAAAGCAGCGAGGCAGCGCAAGCCGCAGCCGATGCGACTAGGGCGGCACGACCCGACTGGTGGGTGGCTGCGGCGCGTGTGCTCGCCTAATACGCCCGCTCGACGCAGAAATCGGCGATGTCGGCGAGAGCCGCGCGGATCGGGCTTTGGGCCAGCGGCGCCAGCGCGGCCTTGGCGCAGTCGGCATAGTGGCGGGCCCGGTTCATGGTTTCCTGGATCGCGCCGGTCTGTTCGACATAGCTGATGGCGGTTTCGAGATCGGGCTCGCTCTGCGGGCCGCCTTCGATCACACGCTTCCAGAATGTCTGCGCCTTCGCGTCGGCGCACTCATAGGCCAGGATGACGGGCAGCGTCACCTTCGCCTCGCGGAAATCGTCGCCTACGGCCTTGCCCATCAGTGCCTGGCGGCCGGAATAATCGAGCGCGTCATCGACGAGTTGGAAAGCGACACCGAGGCTCATGCCATAGGAGCGCAGCGCGGTGACGAAGGCGCCCCCGCGGTCGCACAGCGTCGCGCCGGATTCGGCGGCGGCGGCAAACAGCTCAGCGGTCTTGGCGCCGACGACTTTCAGATAGTGCTCTTCCGTGGTGCCGAGGTTGCTCTCGGATTTGAGCTGCATCACTTCGCCTTCGGCGATGATGGCAGAGGCGCCCGCCAGAATCTCGAGCACGCGCAGCGAACCGGTCGCGACCATCATCTCGAAGGCGCGGCTGAAGAGGAAATCGCCGACCAGCACGGTCGCCTTGTTGCCCCAGACGAGATTGGCCGCGACCTTGCCACGGCGCAGCGTACTCGCATCGACCACGTCGTCATGCAGCAGCGTGGCCGTGTGGATGAACTCGACTGCCGCGGCGAGATTGACATGTTTGTCGCCACCATAACCGCCCATGCGTGCTGCGGCGAGCGATAGCAAGGGACGAAGCCGCTTGCCGCCCGAATCGATCAGATGCCGCGCAAGATCGGGAATGAGCGCCACCGCGCTTCCCATGCGGGCATGAATCATCCGGTCGGTCGCTGCCATGTCGTCGGCCACGAGCGCGTGCAGGCGCTCGACGGGAGAGATGGCGCCGGTCTTGGCCGTATCCGGCTGCTGGAGCATGTGTCGCGGTCCTTGCCGGAGACGTCCGGCATTTGCGACATTGGGTGCGGAACACAGGGCCGTCAAGCCGACCAAATCCCACAGCGGCCACGCGGAATCTTCAGATGCGGCCTATCCTCAAGACCAACAACCCGGTCCTGCTCAGCTTCGCCAAAGACCTGCTCGCACAGGGCGATATCGTGAGCATTGTGTTCGACGAAAACGCTAGCGTGATGGACGGCAGTCTGGGCATTTTGCCGCGCCGGCTGATGGTTGCGGACGAGGATTTCTTGCGCGCCGAAGCTCTCCTGCGCGAGGGAATGGCGCGGCACGAGACCCCGAGAGAGATCGGCGAGGATCGCTTTCTTGGTGGTAAAATTGTCGTGCGCCAGTTCAGGGATGGATTCCGTGCCGGCCTGGATGCCGTGATGCTCGCCGCCGCGGTCCCAGCGCGCGCGGGCGATGAAGTGCTCGAACTGGGCAGCGGGGCTGGCACAGCGAGCCTGTGTCTCGCCGCGCGTGTTCCGGGCGTGCACGTGACCGGCGTGGAGATCGAGACGCAACTCGTGACCCTCGCCAATGAAAACGCGACAGCGAACGGCATGGGAAATCGCGTGGTGTTCGTCACGGTGGACGCGCTCGACCTGCCACCGGACATGAAGCGCGACTATGGCCATGTGTTCTGCAATCCGCCTTTCCATGGCGCCGATGGCGAAGCCTCGCCGGACGCCGAGCGGGCGCGAGCGCTTCAGGATGGTGGCGAGCTTGCGGCCTGGCTCGACACCGGCGTGAGGCGTACCGCGCCCGGCGGCACATTCACCTGCATCCTGCGCGCCGACCGCATGGGCGAGGCATTCGCCGCTCTGCCGGCCACCGGTGTGCGTATTTTTCCTCTCTGGCCGCGCACCGGAGAAGATGCGAAACGCATCGTCATACAGCTGAACAAGGGCTCGCGCGCACCGCTCGTCCTGGAGCAGGGCCTGGTTCTACACAAGGCGGACGGCGCCTACACCGAAGAAGCTGACGTCGTTTTGCGTGGTGAGGCCCTTTCGTGAAGCCCGCGCTGTGGGTTGTTGCAGGGGTTCTACTTACGTCGGGGCCTGTGCTTGCCGGGCCACCTTATGTCACCGACGATCCCGAACCGACTGACGAAGGGCACTACGAGATATTCCTCTATGCGGGCGGCAGTGCGACGCATGATGGTTCGTCCGGCGCGGGTGGCATCGATTTCAACTATGGCGCGGCGCCGGACCTCCAGCTGACGGCGGTCCTGCCGCTGGCCTGGAGTAATCCGGCTGCAGGTCCATCGTCGGCCAACCTCGGCAATGTTGAGCTCGCGGCCAAGTATAAATTCCTTCACCAGGACGATGTCGGAGTCGACGTCTCGTTCTTTCCGCGTGTTTTTCTTCCGGCCGGCTCCGATGCTGTGGGCGAGCGGCATGTTTCGCTGTTGCTACCGTTCTGGTTCGGACGAAGCTGGGGCCAATGGTCGACCTTCGGCGGCGGCGGTTGCGTCCTCAATCGTGGCAATGGCGCCAACGATTTCTGCCAGGCGGGTTGGGCCGGGACTTATCAGGTCCTGCCACATCTGCAGCTGGGTGGCGAAATCTACTATCAGACCGCGGACCACACCGGTGGACGGGCGTCGACCGGCATCGGCGCCGGTGCGATCTACGATCTTAGCGACAATCTTCACTTGATGGCGTCCGCGGGACCGGGCATTCAGAACGCCGGCGCAACCGACCGCTACACTTGGTACGCGGCGCTGCAGATCACGTTCTGAACAGAGGCCTTCGCATGACCCGCCAAGGGGCGCTGACAAAGGTCCCCGCCGTCACTCTGGGCTTCTGGATCATCAAAATCCTGGCGACGACGCTGGGCGAGACCGGCGGCGACACGGTCACGATGACCTGGCTCGGCGAAACGACCGGCGCCGCCACCGGTTATGGCTATCTCATCGGGACGGGTTTGATATTCGTGCCGTTCGTCGTGCTCGTCATCGCGCAGATCGTAGCGAAGAAGTTCCATCCGCTCCTCTACTGGGCGACAATTATCGGTTCGACGATGCTTGGCACGACGCTGGCCGACTTCGCCGACCGCTCGCTGGGCATCGGCTATCCTGGCGGCTCGGTCCTGCTGTTCGTACTCGTGCTCGCTTCCCTAGCCGCCTGGTACTGGTCTGAGGGCACCGTGTCGGTGCAGACCGTGAGCACGCCGCGCGTCGAGGTGTTCTATTGGCTGACCATCACCTTCTCGCAAACGCTGGGCACGGCGCTCGGCGATTGGACGGCGGATTCGCTTGACGCCTGGCGCGATGGCGCAGGTTATGTTGGTGGCGCGGTTCTGTTCGGCGCGGCGCTGGCTGTCGTCGCGATCTTCTATTTCAGAACCCGTGTCTCGCATGTGGTGCTGTTCTGGGCTGCGTTCATCCTGACCCGTCCGCTCGGCGCGACCGTCGGCGACTTCTTCGACAAGCCGATTTCCAAGGGCGGGCTGGATATCAGTCGTCCGCTGGCGACGGCAGCCCTTGCCGCCGCGATCCTGGCGCTGATCTTCATCCTGCCGCAGCGCGCCGGAAACCACCCAGGCGAAAGCGCGGCCTAACCCACCGCGGCGATCTGATGAAGATATTGAACGTAGGCGAACGTCGCGTCGTCGAGGCCGTAGATTTTCGGATTGCTGCTTTCGATCACATAGAACTCGTTGGGTGCGTGCGCGCCGGTGCCATAGCCCATGCCGAAATGGCTGGCGGCGAGATGCAGCGGCGCGGCGGTGAAGACGAAGCCCGGCCATGAGCCGGCGCTGCGCGGATTGAGCGAGGGCGGATAGCCGAACTTCGTATAGAGCGCGATCTCGGACTGGATCAGCGCGCTCTTCTCGCTCGTCTCGTTCGGGTCGTAGCCGCCCGACGGATTAAATTCGATGTCGGTGAAGCCGTGCTTGTCGAGATGGGCGCGCAGCTTGCGGCAAGCCTCATCATAGGTCTGATTCGGCACCAGGCGGCAGTCAATCTTGGCGACGGCACGGGTGGGCAGGATCGTCTTGCCGCCGGCGCCGGTATAACCGGCGACCAGGCCTTCGATGTTGATCGTCGGCTGCGAGGCGAGGCGCTCCATCGCCTTGTCGAAGGGCAGGTCATCGATCCAGTGCGTGACGCCGAGCGCCGCCATCTCCGCCTTCTCGTTGCGGACTCTGACCGAGGCGTCGATGATCTGTTTCTCGCGCGGCGTCATCGCACGCACGTTGTCGTACCAACCTTCGACCGCGACCGTGTTGCCGTCGGCGCTGACCAAGGTGTTGAGCGCGTGGATCAGCCGCCAGGTTGGGCTGTCGACCGCGGCTTTCAGGCTGGAATGCACGTCATGGGTGGGGCCGCGACCCCAATGTGCGCCCGACGAGATCAACTCCGCTTCGACGATGCCTTTGGCGCCGAGCTGGATGGCGACGCCGCCCGTCGTATCCTGCGAGGCCGACGGCATGGTGATTCCGACGCATTTGGAGAGTGCCGCGGCGATGTCGGGCCGGCGCACGATCTCGCGGAAATGCGGCGAGCCAATTTCTTCCTCGCCCTCGGCGACGAGCACGAGATTGACCGGCAGCTTGCGGCCGGCGGCCTTCAGCGCATGCAGGGCGGCGAGGAAGGTGGCTTCCGGACCTTTCTGGTTCACCGCGCCGCGGCCGACGATGACTTTGCCGAAATTCGGCTTGTCGACCAGCCGGCCTTCGAGCGGCGGCGACGACCATTCCGCCGGATCGAACTGCTTCACGTCGTACATGAAGTAGAGACCCATGGTCTTGGGTGCGCCGGCGTCGAGCGTGGCGAACACGCCGGGGACGCCGCTGGTCTGGACCACTTCGGTGTGCTGGAAGCCGGCGTCCTGCAGGAGCTTCGCCATATAAGCGGCGCCGTCCTTGGTGTTGCGGCCTTCCGCTGCAATGGATGGGAATGCGATCCAGTCCTGCAGTCGCTTGAGCGCTGCGCCGTGACCGGCGGTGACGGCCGCTTTGATGTCGGCCATCTCCTCAGCCGCGCGGGCGGCAAGCGGCATCGTAAGCGTTGCAGCTGCGGCCGCGCCGCTAAGCAGGATCGTGCGCCGGTCGGCGCCGGATTCGCGTTCGGACATCGTCTTAATCTCCCCCTGTTCCTTTACTTGCCGTAGACCAGCAGCCGGAAGCTGCCTGGCGTCATCTTGTAGGGCGGGCGCTTGCCCGGATCGGGCGTCAGGTCCGCCGTCATGGTGAAGATGCGGTTCGTTGCCGGATCGATGTCGATGGTGCGCGCGCCGAATTGCGTTGGTGCATTCTCGACCAACCGGTATTTGTCGGGTGAGTCCTGATGGATGACGCTGAGCTTGCCTTCGCCGTTGGGGATGAGGACCGTGCGTGTGCGCGGATCGAAGGCGGCGCCGTCGGCCCGCTTGCCGGTGGGCACGGTGGCGACAATCTTGCCGGTCTTGATATCGAGCACCGCCATCATCTCGTTCTCGCAGGCCGAGAACAGACGGCCGTGAACCTTGTCGATGGCGAGGCCCGACGGGCTCTCGCACGGCGCGAGCGGCCAGCGATGGGTGACCTCCATCCTCTTGGTGTCGATCTCCACGATCTCGGACGTGTCCTGGATGTTGTCGTAGATGTGGCCCCTGCCGTCGGCGACGGCGAACTCGGGCTTGCCGCCGAGTGAGACGGTGCCGTCGACCGTGCCCGATGCGGCGTCGATCACTGTCGCGTTCTTGTCCCCCGCATCGAGAGCGAACACCCGCCTGGTGAAAGGATCGAACACGATGCCGTCCGGCCTGGTGCCGACGGCGATGGTGCCGGTGACCTTGAGGGTGGCCGTGTCGAACACGATGACCGAATTGGTCGTGCCCGAGGTCGCGTAACCCTTGCCGAGCCCCACCGCCACCTGGTGCGCGCCGGTCACGTTCGGGATGTC
>DATEZM010000163.1:0-4246 GCA_035255625.1 Rhizomicrobium sp.
CCTGGTGCCGACGGCGATGGTGCCGGTGACCTTGAGGGTGGCCGTGTCGAACACGATGACCGAATTGGTCGTGCCCGAGGTCGCGTAACCCTTGCCGAGCCCCACCGCCACCTGGTGCGCGCCGGTCACGTTCGGGATGTCGCCGGCCAGCGAATAATCCTTGGAGTCGAGAACCACGACATGGCTACCATGCGTAAGGAAGAGATGGTGGCTCGCGCCATCGAACGTCACCGCGTCCCAGAACGTGTCCCCGCCGACAGTCATGGATTTGAGCAGCGTGTAGCCCGGGGCTGCGGCCATGGCGGCGGCGCTCAATAGCAGAGCCGTGGCGAGTGATAAGGAACGGAGGCGTTTCATGGGGTTCTCCTGATGGCGGCGCTTGTTCTGCGGCGGAGCGGACTGTAGCTTCCGGCGCTTCATTTGAAACGGTCGAATCGTGGCCAGGGCAAAAACATTTCAGGAACTGATCCTTACGCTCCAGAACTTCTGGGCGTCGAAGGGTTGCCTCATCCTGCAGCCTTACGACGACCAGATGGGCGCGGGCACCTTTCATCCGGCGACAACATTGCGCGCGCTGGGCTCGCGGCCATGGCGGGCGGCATACGTGCAGCCGTCGCGGCGGCCGAAGGACGGGCGCTATGGCGAGAACCCGAACCGGCTGCAGCACTATTATCAGTTCCAGGTGATCATGAAGCCGGCGCCGGCCGACATCCAGGATCTCTATCTGGAAAGCGTGCGCGCCATCGGGCTCGATCCCAATCTGCATGACATCCGTTTCGTCGAGGACGATTGGGAGAGCCCGACGCTGGGCGCCTGGGGGCTCGGCTGGGAAGTGTGGTGCGACGGAATGGAGATTTCGCAGTTCACCTATTTCCAGCAGGTCGGCGGCATCGACTGCGATCCGGTGTCGGCGGAAATCACCTACGGCCTCGAGCGGCTCGCCATGTATGTGCAGAACGTCGAATTCGTCTACGACCTCGCGTTCAATGAAGACTTTCGGTACGGCGAGGTGTTCCACCAGGCCGAGCAGGAATTCTCCGCCTATAATTTCGAGATGGCCGACACCGACATCCTGTTCCAGCACTTCAAGGATGCGGAGAAGCAGTGCCAGGAGCTCGTCAGCGGCAACAAGAAGCTGGCGCTGCCGGCCTATGACCAGTGCATCAAGGCGAGCCACACCTTCAACCTGCTCGACGCGCGCGGCGTGATCAGCGTGACCGAGCGCGCCGCCTATATTGCCCGCGTGCGGACGCTGGCGAAGGCGTGCTGCGACGCGTGGCTGGCGACGCCGATGGGCGACTATCGGCCGAGGTTTGGGTGAGCCGTGTCTGACCTTCTCCTCGAACTCTTTTCCGAAGAAATCCCCGCGCGCATGCAGGCGCAGGCGGCGCGCGATCTGGAGCGGCTCGTCGTCGGCGCGCTGTCGGACCGCGGGCTGTTGTTCGAGGGCGTCAAGGCGTTCGCTGGACCGCGCCGGCTGACGCTGACGGTCAGCGGCTTGCCGGCCAAGCAGTCGGATGTTTCGGAAGAAAAGAAGGGGCCGCGGGTCGGCGCGCCGGACAAGGCGGTGCAGGGTTTCCTGCGCTCGGCCGGCGTTAAGCTCGAAGATTGCGAGACACGCAATGACGGCAAGGGTGAGTTCTATGTCGCGGTGATCCAGCTGAAGGGCAGGGCGACAGCCGACGTGATCGCGGAATTCCTGCCCGAGGTGCTGGCGAAACTGCCCTGGCCGAAATCGATGCGCTGGCCGCAAGCGAGCAATACGCCGGTGCGCTGGGTGCGGCCGCTGCATTCGATCCTGTGCACGCTGGATGGCGAGGTCGTCGCCTTCACCTTCGCCGGCGTCACGAGCGGCAACACGACGAAGGGTCACCGCTTCCTGTCGAGCGGCATGATCGCGGCGAAACGGTTCGACGACTACGCCAAGAAGCTGCGCGCGGCGCATGTGATCCTCGACGCCGAGGAGCGCAAGGCGATCATCTTCGAGGGTGTCAAGCAGGCGGCCTTTGTGCATGGGCTGGAAATGATCCCGGACGAGGGGCTGCTCGACGAGGTCGCAGGGCTGGCGGAATGGCCGGTGGTCCTGATCGGCGCCATCGAAGACCAGTTCATGGACGTGCCGGCGGAAATCCTGCAAACCGCGATGCGCACGCATCAAAAGTATTTCAGCCTGCGCGATCCGAAGTCGGGGAAATTCGCCAACCGCTTCGCGCTGGTCGCGAACATGGTGGCCGAGGACGGCGGCAAGCAGATCGTCGCCGGCAACGAGCGTGTCCTGCGCGCGCGGTTGAGCGACGCCAAGTTCTTCTGGGACCAGGACCGCAAGACGCGTCTCGAAGACCGCGTGAACGCGCTGGCCAACATCGTCTTCCACGCCAAGCTCGGCACGCAACTTGAGCGCGTTGAGCGGATCGAAGCGCTGGCGGGCGAGATCGCCGAAAAGATCGGCGCGGACGTGAAGAAGGCGAAGCGCGCCGCACGCCTATGCAAGGCCGATCTGACGACCGGCGTGGTCGGCGAGTTCCCGGAGCTGCAGGGGGTGATGGGCCGCTACTACGCGCTCAACGACGGTCAAGACGCGGAAGTCGCGGACGCGATCCGCGACCACTACAAGCCGCTTGGGCCAAACGATGCTGTGCCGACGAGTAAGGTCGCTATAGCTGTTGCTCTTGCAGACAAGTTAGAACAATTGACCGATTTCTTCGCCGTGGACGAGAAACCAAGCGGGTCTGGCGATCCTTTTGCTCTTCGACGCGCCGCTCTCGGTTTCATTCGCGTAGTTCTCGAAAACAAAGTTCGTTTGAACGTGTTTTCACTTGTCCGGGCCATATTTGACAAGAATCTGCAAATCTCGTCGACGTTGCGCGCGGATGGTGGAGATTTTCAGTTGGCAATGAATGTTCGTTTCCACAGATTTCTGGTTGCGAGTTCCTTGCAGCAACGAACGACGTCGTTTGGTCACGAAGAACATGACAAAGAGCGTCTTGCATATCGCGATTTTATCTTCAGACACATTTCTAATGGCTTGCTCGCGTTCTTAGCGGACAGAATGGCAGTTGCGCTTCGAGAGCGCGGCACGCGATATGATTTGGTCAATGCTGTATTCAGTCTTGGCGATCAAGACGATCTCGTGCGCCTCGTCGCGCGCGTCGAGGCGCTGCAGGCGTTTCTCAAGACCGACGAGGGGGCAAATCTGCTGGCGGGCTATAAGCGTGCGGCGAACATCCTCAAGGCCGAAGAGAAGAAGGACGGCGCCTATGACGGCGAGCCCGATCCGGAAGCATTCGTGCTGGCGGAAGAGAAGGCGCTGTTCGTCGAGCTCGCCACGGCGTCGGAGCTAATCAAGGCCGAGATCGAACGCGAGCGCTTCACCGAGGCGATGGGCGTCATGGCGCGGCTGCGGGGGCCGGTCGACGCATTCTTCGACAAGGTCACGGTGAACGACAAGGATGCGGGCCTGCGCAAGAACCGGCTGCTGCTGCTCTCGCGCCTGCGCGCGACGCTGCACACAGTGGCGGACTTTTCGAAGATTGAAGGCGGTTAACCTCTCCCGCTTGCGGGAGAGGTCGGCGAGCGCAGCGAGCCGGGTGAGGGTCAGCGCCAAGCCGGTACCCCTCACCTAGCAAAAGCTACGCACTTAGCTCCGCCGACGCTCCGCTAAGTGCAAGCTTTTGCGTCCTCTCCCGCTCGCGGGAGAGGTAAGCGTTACGCCCCGTCCTTCTCCGTCGTCGGGTCGATCATCTTGCGGATTTCGGTGATCTTGGTGGCGGGGAAGCCGCTCAGTTCGGCGTGCTTCTTTATGATCGCCTCATCCCTGGCGAGGTAGACGCAGAAGGTCTTGTCGCCGGCGACATAGCTTTCCTGCCACTGGATGTCAGGGCCGAGTTCGCTCAGCACCTTGTTCGACTGCGCGGCAGCGCCCTTGAGTTGCTCGCGTTCGAAAGATCCGACGGCGGGGATGTCGCGTTCGATCATGAATTTTCGCAGAGCCATGGTTCAATTTTCTTTCAATGACGTTCTGGATCAAGCCCCGTTCGGCGGTACGAAAAAGAAGAATACCCACATCGCCAGCACCGCGAAGTTCGACAGCGCGAACAATACCGCGCGGTGGGTCGGGTTGTCATAGGTGAGGTGCACGGCGCTGTGCAGGGCGCGAAGTGCCACATAGATCCAGGCGAGCCACAGCATGGTCGCGTCAGTACGGCCGGCCATCACCGCCATCAGGCAGACGACGTAGAACAGCACG
>DATEZM010000164.1:0-6032 GCA_035255625.1 Rhizomicrobium sp.
CGGCGCAAGGCCGTGCTAGATGAGACCGCGAAGAAGATCGCCGGCGACACCCGTTCCACGGTGAAGGGCATCGCCTGCGACATCCGCGTGGCAGAAGCGGTCGACGACATGGTCGCGCAGATCTGGGCCGACGGCGGCGCGCTCACCGGCCTCGTCAACAACGCGGCGGGCAATTTCATCTCGCGCACCAAGGACCTCTCGCCACGCGGCTTCAATGCCATCGCCGACATCGTGTTCCGCGGCTCGTTTTACGTCACGCTGGCCTGTGGCAAGCGCTGGATCGAAGAAGAGAAGAAGGCGAGCGTGATCTCCATCCTCACCACTTGGATCTGGAACGGCGGGCCGTTCACCGTGCCAAGCGCGATGTCGAAGGCCGGCCTCAACATCATGACCAAATCGCTGGCGCAGGAATGGGGGCCGAACGGCATCCGCCTTAACGCCATCGCGCCGGGACCGTTCCCGACCAAGGGCGCGTGGGAGCGGCTCAACCCGGCGGCGAGCGGCAACACCGAAGCGTCGGCGCGGATGACCGCGGGCATCGCGCGCAACGGCGAGATGGTCGAGCTCGCCAATCTCGCTGCGTTCCTGATGGCGGATGGCTGCGAATATCTGACAGGGCAGACGATTGCGATCGACGGCGGCATGCATCTCGCAGCGGGCGGAAATTTCGCGCGCCTGGCGGCGCTGGGCGACTCGGAGTGGGAAGCGATCCGCGGCCAGATCCGCAGCGCCAATGACAAGGACAAGGCGCAACGCAGCGTGTGAGTTGGTTCCGTCGCCCGCGAAAATCTTCTCGATTGACTCGTGTGTCCCGCAGGGAGAGGATTTCAGCGGTCGCCAAGACGGGTGTCACCGCGCGAAAAGGCGCAGAGACTGCGTTCCGAACGCAATCCAGCGGAACCCGCCGAACGATCTGTGCAACGCCTGTCCAAGGGAGATTCCGCATGGAAGAAACTCCACCGGGCATAGAACCGGGGCTCCTTCGCGGAGCCACGGCCGGTTGAGGCGAAAGACCGACCGCCGCCCTACAATTTGAGACTGACGCGAGCGTTCGCTCGCATGAAAAGCCCCGCTCTTGCGGGACGAGAAAAGCTCCGGCGTGCCGGAGCTTTTCGCTTTTTGTATTCACCAACGCGGTCGCGCCTCTGGATCGTAGTCGGGAAGCTCGAATTTCGGTTGCGCAGGCTCGTTCGCGAATTTGATTGCAGGGCCGATATGCGGGTTGCCAGCCGCGTCGCGCAGGAGCATGCCGCGCGCGGCGGCGTTGGCATCGCCGAACGCGTCCTTCAGCATGCGTACCGTCGCCCAGCACAAATCGAGCGGCGCAAGGAAAGCCTCCCATTCGGCGCGCGTCTTCGTCGCGAACAGCGCCACGAAATATTCGATCAGCGGCGTTTGTGATAGTCCGGGCTCACCTCTGGCAATGTCGAGGAAATCGAGCCGCTCCAGCGCGCGCAGCAGGTTCTCGCAGAATTTCGGCTCGTTGCCCGCGAGCACGATGAACTGGTTGTCTTTGGTCTCGTAGATGCGGTTCATTGCCTGGCCACCGTAGTTGCGCATGGCGAGCGGCTGCGGCGCCCTGCCCTCGCCCAGCACGCTGCCCGAGATGTTTGGAGTCCAGGCGAGCAGCGTGTCGTACATCGCGATGTCGATCTGCTCGCCGCGTCCCGTCTTCTCGCGTGCGTAGAGCGCCATCAGAATCGCAGACAGCGCGGTCAGCGACGATGCCATGTCGGCGGCGACGAGGTTGGGCATGTTCGGCTTGCCGTCGGCGAAGCTCCTCGACAATTCAAGCGTACCTGCTAACGCCTGGATGCCAAGATCGTGACTTGGTTTCTGCACCCAGGGGCCGGACTGCCCGAAGGCGCTGATCGAGCAATAGACGATGCGCGGATTGCGCGCCGCCACGGCCCCGTAGCCGATGCCGAGGCGGCCCGCGACGCCGGGCCGGAACGCCTCCACAATCACATCGGCGCCATCGGCCAGCGACAGAAATGTGTCGAGGTCGCGCTTGTCCTTGAGATCGAGCACGATCGAGCGTTTGCCTCGGGCGATATTGCGAAACCATACCGCCGTTCCGTCCGGCGCGCGGGTGCCCATCGCGCGCACCGGCTCGCCAGTGCCGTTCTTCGGCTCGACCATGATCACATCGGCGCCATGGTCGGCCATCGTCATGGTCAGATGCGGCCCCGGCAGGAATTGCGACAGATCGAGGACGCGTATGCCGGCGAGTTTCATTGCCGTGGCCGTTCAAAAGGTGCTTCACTTTCCCTATAGCAGAGGCCCCACTCGGAAAGCGAAACCCCATGTCCAGCGAAAACCTGCACGCCCCGCGCGAACGCCTGAGCAAGGAAACGCTTGCCATGCACCAAGCCATCACCTCACTGATGGAGGAGCTCGAGGCGGCCGACTGGTACCGCCAGCGGGCCGACGATTGCGACGATCCCAAACTGAAAGAGATCCTGCTGCACAATATGCGCGAGGAGATCGAGCACGCCTCGATGCTGATCGAGTGGCTACGGCGCAACAACGAGCATTTTGCCAAGCAGTTGAAGACTTATCTCTTCACCGATGCCGACATCTTGAAGGTCGAGAAGAAGGCGGAAGGGCACTGAAGGTCGGTCAGACCGCCTTCGCCTGCCAGGCACCGGGGCTCAGATGCTCGTGCGCGAGGCGCCAGCGGACACGCAAGCCCCAGCGGCCGCGATCGCGTCGGAATATCCGCGTGCCGCGCCCACTGCCACCGACCTCTTTGCCGTCGGCAACGCCAGACCAGGAAAAACCGTAAATGACCGCCGCGACGCTATCCGACTGCGCGACCCAGACGGGATCGTGGGTCTGGTAACTGTAGCGCTCGATGCGTTTCCAGTTCGCCATCATCATCGCGGCAAACGCAGCCTTGCCTGTCAGCGCCGTGCCGTTGCTATAATAGAAAGCGACATCATCGGTCAGCAGCGCCAGCGCGGCATCGATATCCCGGCCAACCAGCGCCCCGATGAGCGCGTTCATGCTAGCCTGTGGCGAGGATGCTGCAGCCATCAACTGAACGCCTGAATGCCCGTCTGCGCCCGGCCGAGGATCAGGGCGTGGACGTCGTGCGTGCCTTCATAGGTGTTGACCGCTTCCAAATTCAGCAAATGACGGATGACTCCGTATTCGTCGGACACGCCGTTGCCGCCATGCATGTCACGGGCCTCGCGCGCGATGGCGAGCGCCTTGCCACAATTGTTGCGTTTCATCAGCGAGATCGCCGGCGCCGCGGCGTCGCCTGAGTCGATCAGCCGGCCCAAGCGCAAGGCGCCCAACAGCCCCAGTGTGATCTCGGTCTGCATGTCGGCGAGCTTCTTCTGGATGAGCTGGGTCGCGGCCAGTGGGCGACCGAACTGCTTTCTGTCCAGCGTGTATTGCCGCGCCGCATGCCAGCACGCTTCCGCCGCGCCCATCGCGCCCCAGGCGATGCCATAGCGCGCCCGGTTGAGACAGCCGAACGGTCCGCCGAGCCCCTTGGCGTTGGGTAGCAGATTGGCTTCCGGCACGAGCACGTCTTCCAGCACGATCTCACCGGTGGCGCTGGCGC
This sequence comes from Rhizomicrobium sp., assembly GCA_035255625.1. Lineage (GTDB taxonomy): Bacteria > Pseudomonadota > Alphaproteobacteria > Micropepsales > Micropepsaceae > Rhizomicrobium. The sequence goes on from DATEZM010000164.1 coordinate 3,578, forward strand.
GCAGCGAGAACTTGCCTTCAATCTTGGGCGTGGAGAATCCTTTCATATCGCGCTCGACCACGAAACCACGGATGACATCGTCGAGCTTGGCCCATACTACCGCCACGTCGGCGATCGGCGAATTGGTGATCCACATCTTGGCGCCGTTGAGGCGAAAGCCGCTGGCTTCCTTCACCGCGCGGGTCTTCATGCCGCCAGGATCGGAGCCGTGATCGGGTTCGGTGAGGCCGAAGCAGCCAACGAATTCGCCGCTCGCGAGTTTCGGAAGATATTTCCGCCGCGTCTCTTCCGAGCCATAGGCATAGATCGGGTGCATGACGAGCGAGGACTGCACGCTCATCGCCGAGCGGTAACCGGAATCGACGCGCTCCACTTCGCGCGCGACCAGGCCGTAGCAGACATAGCTCAGACCCGCGCAGCCATAGTTTTCGGGCAAGGTGCATCCGAGCAGGCCGAGCGCGCCCATCTCGGTCATGATGGCGCGGTCGAACGTCTCGTTGCGGAAGGCGAGCTTGACGCGCGAGGCCAGCCTGTCCTCGCAATAGTCGCGCGCGCTGTCGCGCACCATGCGCTCCTCGGCCGACAATTCCTGTTCGAGCAGGAGCGGATCGGCCCAATCGAACGCGTTGCGGTCGAGTTTTGTGGACGGTTTCGCGGTTTTGTCTTGGGCGGCGCTCATCGGATCCTCGCGATTGTGCTGACGCGCTTTTAGCGCTTGGACGCGCAGCGCGCCATGGCGACTCAACGCGCGCGAAGCTGGCTCAGATGCGCTGGGATCGGCTCGGGCTGCGTACCGGCCACAGGCGGCGTCACCGGAATCTCCACCGTCGGCGTCACATAGAGCCGCTGTTCCTGATAGGCGATGTAGATGTGGAAATGCCGCAGGATGCTCATGCCTATCACCATGCTGGCATCGCCTTCGCGCTTGTGCGGGTCGCCGATATGGGTCCCCGTCACGGGCGCCGCGGCGTCCGCGACGACCTGGTGCAGCAGATCGGGAATGATCTCGACCTGCGGATTTTTGACCGCGATGCCTTCGAAGGCGAGCGTCGCGAACATATGGCGATAAACCGCCGAATTGGGCTTGCCGGTCAGATTGCCGGTGCGCGGCGCATCGGACGAGCCAAGCTTCAGACGAAACTGACTCTCCGCCACCGGCAGCGCCAGCGTGGTATGGAAAGCGCCGGTGTCGAGAATCGCGGTCACGCTCTGACCGTCGAGCAGCACCGGCACCATGATGTGACCCGATTGCAGCACGTGCATGGGCACCACGGCTACGGCGTCGGCCTTCCAATAGACCACCTTGCCCGGACAATGATCCGGCGAGAACAGGTTCATCCTGTCGGAGCCGAAATCGACGTCCATGTCATAATGCTTGAGGATGTCAGGCGCGAGTACGCCGGCAAGCTCGAAGTCCTCGCCGAACACGTGACTGCCCGGCGCAATGGCAAGCGCCACGCGGTCGGCCTTCAGTGGGCCGATCGCCAGCGAGCCTTCTGCGAAACTGTCCGACGACTCGCCGTAGATGTTGTACAGGCGGAAATTCCCCTGGCGCCGAACGAGATGCAGCTCGTCAGCCGCTTCTGTCGTGACCTCGGTCATCGCGCCGCCGGTATCGAGCAGCATGAGCTTGGGTACGCCCTGGATCGTGACCGGGACATACTCCTCCTTCCTGTCGATGGCCGCCTGCAATTCGAGGTGCGCAATGAGGGTCAGGGGCACGCACTCCACCGCGCCGGCGGGCAATGGCGCGAGCGCCGCGAGAACGGCCGCGAATGATGTGCTGACAATCCTGATTAGCGTTCCCATGCCGGCAAAACTTTATAGTGCCGCCCCGCAAGGGAGAAGACGGCGATAGGCCCCGCTAGGTTAACAGAAACGCCAGCGCCGCCTGTTTGTAAGCCCTGTCGCCGACGGCAGTCATGTGGTCGCGGCCCGGCACGATGACCGCACGGCCATCGGTGAAGGCGGCCGCGAGCGGCTCTGGCCGTCCGGCCTGCGTATCCTTGTCGCCGTCCACCACCAGCACGGCGACTTGGCAGCCCCTGAACTGGTCCTTTGTGTACACGGTGCGGTCTGCGCTCATACAGGCGGCGAGCGCCAGCATGTCTTTGCCGCCCTGTGACGCGAAAGCGCGAAAAGCCTTCTGTTGCGGATCGGTAATGGTACTCGGATCCCGGGCGCGCAGGGCGTCGGCGATGCCGCGCCGATACGACTTCGAGCCGAAGTAGGTTTCGCCGATGCCCGCGACTATGGCGCGAGACACGCGGCCCGGATGTGTCATCAGAAGGCCGACGGTGAGGATGCCGCCCATCGAATATCCCATCACCGCCGCACGGGCGACGCCGGCCGCATCCATGACGGAGACAATGTCGCTCACCATCTTGTCGCCATAGGCGGCATCATCGTGCGGCTTGTCGCTGTCGCCGTGGCCGCGACAATCCATCGCGACGAC
>DATEZM010000165.1:0-4842 GCA_035255625.1 Rhizomicrobium sp.
GGCTATGTCGACCAGTCGCGCGACGCGCTCGATCCCAAAAAGAACGTCTGGGAGGAGATCAGCGGCGGGCTCGACGTGCTCGAACTCGGCAAGCGCACGATGAATTCCCGCGCCTATGTCGGCGCCTTCAATTTCAAGGGCGGCGACCAGCAGAAGAAGGTCGGCCAGCTCTCGGGCGGCGAGCGCAATCGCGTGCACCTCGCCAAGATGCTGAAGTCCGGCGCCAATCTGCTTCTGCTCGACGAGCCGACCAACGATCTCGACGTCGACACGTTGCGCGCGCTGGAGTCGGCGCTGGAAGAATTCGCCGGCTGCGCCATGATCATCAGCCATGATCGCTGGTTCCTCGACCGCATCGCGACCCACATGCTCGCCTTCGAAGGCGACAGCCATGTCGAATGGTTCGAAGGCAACTACCAGGACTATGAAGCCGACAAGAAGCGCCGCCTCGGCATCGACGCCGATCAGCCCCACCGCATCAAGTACAAACGGTTTGCTAGGGCGTAGCGCATAGCGCGCGGCCTGCGAAGCCTAGTGATAATTCCGCGCCAGCTCGTGTAGATGGCTGATCAGCGTCGGGATCGAGCCGTTGTTCTGGCCCAAGAACGAGCTGAACTGGTCGCGCTCCTCGATGGCGAGCCATACGCCCTGCACGCTGAAATCGATCACGACGTAATGTCCGTTGTCGTTGAGAACGCGGAAGTCGACCTCCAGCGGCTGCTGGCCCGAATGATCGTTGGGATCGATCATCTGCGTCGTCACGATGGTGTCGCCGGGCTGGCGCTCCTGCGATCCGGTCACACGCAGGGTCTGACCGGAATACTTGTTGAAGTAGGACTGGTAGACTGCGATCGCGTAGCTCTGGAACGCCGCCGCGAACGCATCCTGGTCCTGCGGGCTTGCCGTGCGGCGGTACTGGCCGAGCGTGAAATTGGCGATGCGCTTCATGTCGGTGAGGCCGAGGATGAAGCTCTGGAACTGGGTGCGGCGCGCATCGGCACCCTCGCCCTTGTTGTTCAGGATCGTGAGTCCCCTGCTGACGTTGTTCTGGACGAAGGCTTCCGATGGGGAGTCCGCCAGCGCGGGCGCCGCCACGATCAGGCTCGCCACCGTCGCTACGATCAAAGCCAGTGCGCCGCGGCGCACAATGGTCGGCAGGCGAAACGTTAAGTCAGACATCGGGACTTCTCTCCTCAGGAGGGCGCAAGGATTGGGCCGGCTTATGGCAAGTTCGTGGCGTTCTAGAAGTCGGGCAATTCCTTCGTTTCGGGCCGGCCGTTGCGAATCTCGTTGTTGCGAAGCTGCCTGTAAAGACTGCGCAGCGACGCGTAGTAGTCCACCGAGCCACGCTGGATGCCCTGGACGGTCTCATAGGTCTGCCCGCGCAGGTCGAGCAACGAAAAGTAGTAACGCCCAGCGTCCCACCAAAGATGCTGCTTGAAATGAACATAATTCCATGGATCGAGCACGACGGCGTCGATCACGAAGCCGGCCGCGTCGCGCGGCGGTTGTGGCCCGATCAGCGGCGCCACGAGATACGGGCCCTCCGGTGACCCCCATACCGCCAAGGTCTGGCCGAAATCCTCGCCATGCGAGGGGATATGGAATTTGCTGGTCGCGGGGTCGAACAGGCCGCCCAACCCCATCGTCGAGTTGATCGCAAAACGGGCCAGCGTCTGGCCCGCCCGGCGCGGTTCGGCCTGCAACACGTCGTTCACGAAAATGTTGGGCGCGGCAATGTTCTGCAGCAGGTTGTGGATGGCGCGGCGGCCGCGATCCGGCACGATGTAGAAATAGGCGCCCACGGTTGGAATAACGAAATAGCGGTCGATCTTGCCGTTCAACGCCAGCATCTGGCGGTTCTGCGGCTCGAAGGGATCGTTGTTGGCCACCATTTCCGGCGTCGGCGTGGCGCAACCGGCCAGCGTCAACCCTGCCAGAAGTAAGGCAAGCAATCGCAGCGTATACATCCCCCACCAGCCCGATTTTTCGCACCCTATAACAATTCCGGGCCAAAAGGCGGCAAGGCCAGGCGCGGCAAATCTCCCACGCAGATGAGACTATCTGCTCCATTGCATAGTCATATAAAGATATGTTTATATGTATCGGAAAGGAGCGCCGATGGACGAATTGGTGGCGATTCTGCGCGCCGCGGGCGATCCCACCCGGCTGCGCCTCTTCCTGCTGTTGCGGCAAGCCGAGCTGACGGTGAGCGAGCTGGTCGAGATCGTCGGCCAGAGCCAGCCGCGCGTCTCCCGGCACCTCAAGCTCCTGACCGAGGCGCACCTGATCGAACGGTTCAAGGAAGGAAGCTGGGTGTTCTATCGCGCCGCCGATCGCGGCCAGGGCGCCGAGCTTGGCACGGCAATCGCCGCCATAGCGGCACCGCAGGATGCCGATCTAAAGCGCCTCGCCCAGGTGCGTGAAGCACGCGCCGCCGAAGCCGCTGCCTTCTTCAAGGCCAACGCCGCCGAGTGGGAGCGCATCCGTGCCCTGCACGCGCCCGAAAAAGATGTCGAGGCCGCCATCGTGCGCCACATCGCCGAACGGCCGATGGATTCGCTGCTCGATGCCGGCACCGGCACGGGCAGCATGCTCGAGCTGCTCAGTCCCCATGTGAAACGCGCCGTCGGCATCGATGTCAGTCCGGAGATGCTCGCCATCGCGCGCGACCGCTTGTCGCGTGCGAACATCAATCACGCTCAGGTGCGTCTGGGTGATGCCTATCGTCTGCCATTCCCAAGCGGCAACGCGCTATCCGGTTTCGATGCCGTGCTGTTTCATCAGGTGCTGCACTATCTCGATGATCCTCAGGCCGCGGTGGTGGAAGCCGCGCGCGTGATGCGTGCCGGGGGGCGCCTCCTGATCGCCGATTTCGCGCCGCATGCGGTGGAATTCCTGCGCGAGGATTTCGCCCATCGCCGCCTCGGTTTCTCCGACCGCGAGATCCATGGCTGGCTGGGCGCGGCGGGCCTCAAATCGCTGACCAGCGAGACCGTCGTGCCGCGCGCCGCCGGCGGCGACAAGCTCATCGTGAAGGTCTGGCTCGCCGAAAAATCGGCTCAGGTCGCGGCGGAGGCAGCATGAGCCTGAAAGACCTCGCCACCGACGCGCGGCCGTTGCGCGTCTCTTTCGAATTTTCTCCGCCCAAGACCGACGAAGCGGAAGAGGCGCTGTGGAGAGCGATCAAGCGGCTGGAGCCGCTGCAACCTGCTTTTGTTTCCGTGACCTACGGCGCCGGCGGCAGCACGCGCGAGCGCACGCACCACACCGTCAAACGCATCGTCGACGAGACCACGCTCAAACCTGCCGCGCATCTCACCTGCGTCGCGCACACCAAGGGCGAGATCGGCGAGATCGTGCAGGGTTATTGGGACGCCGGCATCCGCCACATTGTAGCGCTGCGCGGCGACATGCCCGACATGCAGGGCGCCTATCAGTCGCATCCCGGCGGCTACGCTTACACACCGGACCTAATCGAAGGCATCCGCAAGATCGCGCCGTTCGACATCAGCGTCTCCTGCTATCCCGAGACCCATCCGGACTCGCAGTCCGAGCAGCAGGACATCGAGCTCTTGAAGCGCAAGATAGACGCCGGTGCCCAGCGCGCCCTCGGCCAGTTCGGCTTCGACAACGACCTGATGGCGCGCTACCGCGACAAGGTGGCCGCCGCAGGCATCGACATTCCGATCGTGCCCGGCATCGCGCCCACCACCGGCATCAAGGCGATCACGCGCATGGCGAAGAAGGCCGGCGCCACCGTGCCGGAATGGATTGCGCGCCTCTATGATAGACTCGACGACGATCTTGAAACGCGCCGTGTGATGGCCGCAGCCATCCTCGCCGATCAGGTGCAGGAACTGCGCGCGCGCGGCTTCGAACAGTTCCACTTCTACACGCTCAGCCAGCCCAACCTCACCTATGCGGCGTGCCGTATATTGGGGATCGAGGCCAAGGACATCCCATGAGTTTCACCCGCGAAGACCGCCTGCAATGGATGCAGGAAGAAGCGCGCAAGCGCATCCTCCTTCTCGACGGTTCCTGGGGCGTGCTCATCCAGGGCTACAAGCTCGGCGAGGACGATTTCCGCGGCGCCCGCTTCGGCAATCACGGCCACGAGCTCAAGGGCAACAACGACCTGCTGACGCTGACGCGGCCCGACATCATCCGCGATATAGGCCGGCAATATCTCGCGGCCGGTGTGGACTTTCTGGAAACCAACACCTTCACCTCGACCGAATCCTCGCAGGCGGACTATGGTCTGGAGCATCTCGTCGGCGAATTGAATTTCGAGGGCGCGCGGCTGGCGCGCGAAGTGTGCGACGAAGCCTCCGCAGCCGGCCGTCCGCGCCTGGTCGCTGGCGTGCTCGGCCCCACCAATCGCTCCGCCGGCATCTCGCCCAACGTCAACGATCCCGCGTACCGCAACATCACCTTCGACCAGCTCCGCGCCACCTATGGCGAGGCGGCACGTGGCCTGATCAGGGGTGGATCGGACGTGCTGATGATAGAGACGATCTTCGACACGCTGAATGCCAAGGCCGCGATCTTCGCCATTGAAGAGGCGTTCGAGGCGCTCGGCATACGCCTTCCGGTGTGGATTTCCGGTACCATCACCGATCTTTCCGGCCGCACGCTGACCGGCCAGACGCCGGAAGCGTTCTGGAATTCCGTACGCCACGCCAAGCCGTTCGCCGTCGGCCTCAACTGCGCGCTCGGCGCCAAGGAGCTACGGCCTTACATCGCCGAACTCTCCACCGTCGCCGATACGCTGGTGAGCGCCCATCCCAATGCTGGGCTGCCCAATGAGTTTGGCGGCTATGACGACACGCCAGAGCACAT
>DATEZM010000166.1:0-6643 GCA_035255625.1 Rhizomicrobium sp.
AGCAGCGTGAAGCTCGGCGGCATCAGCTCGAACACCACGGGCCGGTATTTCATCTTGCCCCGCAGCCGTGCGATGGCGGTCGCGAGGATGCGTCGATGATCGAACACCATGCTGACGCCGAGCGCCGGCGAAGCCCCCGCCACCACGGGTTTGCGGCCATCGCGCATCGCCTCATGGACCAGACCGGCTTCATAGAGAAGCTCATAGCGCTCGAGGACCTTTTCTTCGTCCCATGTCATTCCATCAAGGCCGAAGCACAAGCGGACACGTTCCCGGCGCAGCTCCATAAGACCCGCGGCGTTAGCAGTCTTGGCGAATTGGCGCAGCGCCGGAGCAATGATTTTGTCGATGACCATGGGCCTGTCGTCACGCCAGTCTTCCCACGGGAAGTAGCGGTACCAATCGCTCCACGCCGTGTCGGGGCTCTTGCGTTCGCCGCCCTGGCGCGTGAGCGCGAGATAGCCGACCGAGACGACACGCGCGCCCTCGTCGGGCTTGGGCAGATGCCGGCCGCGATCGCCGAAGGTGTAAAGCTGCTCGGCATAGCCGAGCTCGAGACTGGTCTGCTCTCCCACCCAGCGGCGCAGGCCGCTGTCGAGCGTGCGGTGTTGCAACGGGTCGAAGGGTCCGAAGGGCAGGGCGTCCTCGGCGCCCGAATACTGGACGACCAGAACGCAAGGTCGCTCCTGGTCGACCGAAACGATGGCCGCCGACAGGCCGATACTCACGACATGCTCGGGCGCGGCGCTCACAGACCGACCAGCGGAAATTCAACGAGCCCGCCCTCGGCGACTATGCGACCGGCGCCTATGCCTCGGATCGCCTCGACCATGCGGCCCTCGCGACCGAGCATCTCGTCCGCATGGCGCACGAGAAGTGCGTTCGGATAGGCGTGCGGCGCACGGGCGCGGATTGCTTTTGCAGCGAGAAGCTCGCTGCCGTGGCCGAGCCGGTCGCACAGGACAATATAGGTAGCGGCCATGGAGCGGCTGATGCCGGCCCAGCAATGCACCAGCAGCGGATCCTCCGCCGGCCAAGTGCGGGCGAACGCAACCAACTCTTCGACATGGGCGCGGTCGGGCGGCGTATCCCCCGCCGCCGGGTCCGCCACGTCGTTCATGCCCAATCTCAGATGGCGATTCGGCGAGAAGTCCGCCGGTGTGTCGATCATGTGGTCAGGCGATAGCAGGGTCACAATATGGGACGGGCGCCGCCGCCGGATGACGTCATCCAAGGCAGAAAGCGGCGTGACCAAGATGCAGGACATGCCTCTTGCTAGCGGAGTAACGCGACAGGAGGAAGGCTAGGCCGCCAGCTTTCGGAATTGCTCCAGGAATTGTGCCTGGGCCTCGGCGGTCGACAGGGGAACCAGCTTGGGCGTGCGCACCTGGCCGGGCGGCACGACGAACAGCTTGCGCGCGACCTCCAGTTCAAAGCCGGCCAGCTGGGTCGCTTCGAAAAAGGCGGCGATCAGATCGGCCTTTTTGAACAGCTTGGCGAGCACCGCAGGCAGGGCAGAGGGCAAGCCAAAACGCAGGTGAATGGCGCTCTGAAGTTTCAGCTCCAAGGCTTTGTAATTTATACCGATCACGACTTTGAACGGCGAAATGAGATCGCCGATCACATATTCGGGCGCGTCGTGGAGGAGGGCCATCAGCCGTGTCTCTTTCGTCAGGCCGGGCTTGAGTTCGGTGGTGATCCTTTCGACCAGAACGCAGTGCTGCGCCACCGAGAATGCGTGCTCGCCCTTGGTCTGACCGTTCCAACGGGCGACCCGCGCCAGGCCATGTGCGATGTCCCCGATCTCGACGTCGAGCGGCGAGGGGTCGAGCAGGTCGAGGCGGCGGCCGCTCAGCATGCGCTGCCAGGCGCGGGGCTTGTCCTTGGTCATTCGCGATCCCGGGTCGACGGCGGCCCGTTTACCCGACGCGGGCCCTGCTTGCGAGGGGCGGCGCGGGCTTTGCTTAGGAAACCTCGAATCTGCCGGGCCGTGCCGAAAAGGTGCGGTGCTCGGCTTTGTGGGGAGCGGAATGCGCATAGAGCCCCTTGGGGCCGAGAGGCTGCGTCTGGCCACGGATCCGGCGCGGTTGCCCTTCGAGAGCACGGCCAGCCTGCCCGAACCCGGCGGGCCGGTGGGGCAGGACCGCGCCATGCGCGCGCTGCATTTCGGCGCCGGAATGGCACAACCGGGCTTCAATCTCTTCGTTACCGGGCCGCAAGGCTCCGGCAAGCGCAATTCCGTGCGACGCGCACTGGCGCGTCTTGCGGTGGAGATGCCGCCTGCGCCGGACGTTGCCTATGTTTTCAATTTCGACCAGCCGCACCGGCCACATGTCTTGCGCTTCGCCGCGGGCGATGGCGCCCGGTTCCGTTTGGCCCTCGTGGAATTCGTGACGGCACTCAAGGCCACCATGGCGCGGCTGTTCGAGAGCGACGACTACCGCGCGCGGCGGGCAGGGCTCGAGCGCGAATTCCATGACGAGGCAGAGACCAGCATCGACAGCCTTCGCCGCGATGCGGAAGCGCAGGGGCTGGCGCTGGCGGAGCGGGACGGGACGTTCGATTTCCGCCCCAGCCGCGATGGTCTGGCAATGTCGGAGGATGAATTTCGGAATCTCTCCCGCGGTGAGCGCGAGCGGCTGGCTGCGGACACGCGCGTCCTGCGCGGCGCGCTGGAGACCACGACGGCGCGGCTGGAGGCGCTGCGGCTCGCGACAGTGGAAAAGATCAAGGCGCTCGATCGCGGACTCGGGAAGCACGAATTAGGGACTCTCATGGCGCCGCTGGCGAAGCGTTTTACGCAGCACCGCGAAGCCCATGCCCATCTTGCGGCGGTTTACAGGGATCTGCTCGGCCAGGTTGACGCGCTGCAGTCTGCCGCGCGCGGCGAAGGACGAGATGCGGTTCCGTTTCACCGCTACGAGGTCAACCTGATCGTCGACAATGGCGCAGAACGCGCGGCACCGGTGGTATCGCTGGGCTTGCCGTCGCTGACCAACCTCGTCGGCAAGGTCGAGCACGTGACGGTGATGATGACCGTTGTCACCGACTTTCGTCATATCAAGGCGGGCGCCTTGCACCAGGCCAATGGTGGCTTCCTGCTGATCGACGCGCTCGAACTCGCGCGCCAGGAGGTGTCATGGGAAGCGCTCAAGCGTGCCCTGAAATCGCGGCAGGTGAAGATCGAGAGCCTCGCGGAAATCAATGACCGCGGTACCGCCCTGACGCTGCAGCCCGAGCCGGTGCCGCTCGATATCAAGATCGTGCTGTTCGGCGAGGCCTGGGTCTATCAGCGGCTCGGCCAGATCGACGCCGAGTTTGCCGATCTGTTCAAGGTGCAGGCGGATTTTTCGGCCAGTGCGCCCCGCGATGATGCGAATTGCGCCAGCCTGCTTGCCGCGATGGGCTCGCTCTCGCGCTCCGAAGGTCTCAAGCAGCTCGATCGCGGCGGTGCAGCAAGACTGATCGACGAAGCCGCACGCGCCGCGGGCGATGCAGAGAAGATCAGCGTTCGGACCGGCCGCCTCGCCGATCTGGTGCGCGAAGGCGATCACTATGCAGCGCTGGCGGGTCGCACGCTTATTTCGGCGCAAGACATCGCGCGCGCCGTGGCAGCGCGTGACGACCGCTCGGGACGGCTGAAGGCCCTTGAGCACGAGCTCGTGCACCGGCGCATCCTGTTTATCGACACCGATGGTGAGAAGGTGGGGCAGGTCAACGGTCTCACCGTGCTGAGCGCCGTGGGCTTTTCCTTCGGCATGCCGGCGCGGATCACCGCGCAAGTGGCGCCGGGTGAAGGCCGCATCGTCGATATTGAGCGCGTCGCGAAGTTCAGCGGCCCAAGTCATGTCAAAGGCGTGCAGATCCTGTCTGGATATCTTGGAGGGGCCTACGCGACCGGAAGGCCACTCTCCATCCATGCGAGCGTCGCCTTCGAGCAGTCCTATGGACCGATCGACGGCGACAGCGCCTCGGCTGCGGAACTGATCGCCATCCTGTCGGCGATCGCAGATGTCCCGATCCGCCAGAGCATCGCCATCACGGGCTCGATCAATCAGCACGGCCAGATGCAGCCGATCGGTGGCGCCAATGAGAAGATCGAAGGCTTCTTCGATGTCTGCAAGGCACGCGGGCTGGCCGGGCAGCACGGCGTGATCATCCCCAGGGCGAATGTTGTGACCCTGATGCTGCGCGAGGATGTGGTCGAGGCGGCGCGGATGGGCCGGTTCGCGGTCTATGCCGCGGAGTCGGTGGACGAAGCGATCGAGGTGCTGACCGGCATGCCGGCCGGGGTTCGCCGCCGCGACGGTAGTTTCCCGCGGCGGAGCTTCAATCGTCGGGTCCAGGAACGTCTGCTTGATTTTGCGCGACCACGCCTATTGAAGCCGGTCCACCTTGACGGGTGGTGGAGGATTTAGGGACGCTCTGCCGGTTCGCTGACCCCGGAGCCACCCATGACATTCGTGAAGATCCTGGCACCGCTCACCGGCGGTTCGCGCGATGCGGCCGTGCTGGCGAGCGCTTTCGCCGCTGCCAAGCCCTTCAATGCGCATGTGGTGACGCTCTTCGTCCGCCCCGACGCCATGGAAGCGGTGCCGTTCTATGGCGAGAGTGTATCGGCGACCGTGATGCAGGAGATCGCGGACGCTACCAAGAAGGCGTCGGATGTGGCGAGCAAGCAGGCACAGGCTTCGCTTCGGGCCGCGGCCGCCAGCGCTGGTGCAGAAGTCGTTGCGGTTCCAGAGCTGCGCACCGGGCCGACGGCCTCGTTCAAGGAAGTCACTGGCAATTTCGCCGATCAGGTGACGCTGGCTGCGCGGCTGTCCGATCTCGTCGTGTTCGGGGCACTGAAGGAGGATGATCGGCCGGGCCTGACGGAAGCGTTCGAAGCGACACTGCTAGAAACCGGAAGGCCAGTCCTGATCAGCGCAGTAGCCGCGGCGCCGAACTTCTGCAGCCGCAGGGTCGCGCTCGCCTGGAACGACAGCGTCGCCTCGGCGCACGCGGTAACCGCGGCGCTGCCGTTCCTGAAATGTGCGGAGTCCGTCGAGGTCCTGAGCGTCAAGCGGGGCAAGGACAATTCGATCGATGCCAGCGAAGTGCTGACCTATCTCAAGCTCCAGGGCGTCGTGGCCACAGAACGGGCAATCGATGCTGGTTCACGCGTGGTTGGCGATGTATTGCTCGAGGAAGCGTCGAAGGGTGGGGCGGGCATGCTGGTCGCCGGCGGTTATGGCCACAGCCGGCTGCGCGAAATGTTCTTCTCCGGCGTGACGCGCCACGTCGCCAGCCACGCAGCGCTGCCGCTGTTTCTGGTTCACTAGCCGAATAACAGTTTGGTCGCGACAAGGATCAGCGTCGCCGCAAGGACAAGGCGCAACGCGGTGTCCGGAATCCTGGGCGCAAACGCGCTCGCCAGCATGATGCCGGGAAGCGATCCGACCAACAGCGACAGCAGCAGTGCGGCGTTGATGCTGCCACCGACCAGATGGCCGACACCGGCAACCAGCGTCAGCGGCACGGCATGGGCGATGTCGGACGCTGCAATCCGCAGGATCGGCGCTTTGGGGTAGAGCAGGATCAGCGCAACGACGCCGAGCGCGCCGGCGCCGACGGACGAGATCGACACCAGCACACCGAGGACCGCGCCGGTAGCGATGGTGTAGTTCCGTGTCGATCGCGGGCTCATCCCTTCGAGCCGGTGAGCGTAGCGACTTAGAATCCACGGCCGCAGGATCAGGGCCAGGGCCGTCAAATAAAGGGCCGAGCCGAGCACGTGCGTGATCAGCGCGCTTACCACGGCGCTGTCGAGGCCGAGATAGTAGAAGGTCAGCAGCGTAGCGATCGCGGCGGGCAGGCTGCCGGCGGCGAGGCGCCCGACGATGCGCCAGTCGATGGCGCGATTGAACTGGTGGACCAGCGAGCCGCCGGTCTTGGTAATGCTGGCGTAGATGAGGTCGGTCGCGACCGCTTTCTCAGGCGCGATGCCGAATAGCAGGATGAGCAGTGGCGTCATCAGCGAGCCGCCGCCGACGCCAGTCAGTCCGACCAAAAAGCCGACGGCGAAGCCTGAAAAGACGTAGGCGGGGCTGATCGCCCCGAGGAAGCCCGTCATTACGCCCTGCCGAAATAAATTACATTCAGAATAGTGTGTAAGTTTTTGTCTTACACAAGTATGATGTATTTACCCGGTACTCGAAGGTCAAGGTCGCGATCCAGCCGCTTCTTACAGTTTGCGCAGGATGACGCTGCCAGCCGAATAGCCTGCGCCGAACGAGCACAGAAGACCGATATCACCCTTCTTCAGATCGGCGCTGTAGCGGTGGAAGGCGATGACCGAGCCGGCTGAGCTCGTGTTGGCATATTCGTCGAGGATATTGGGTGCTTCGCCCGGCAGCGGATCGCGGCCCAGCACGCGGCGCGCGATCAGCTCGTTCATGTTGAGATTGGCCTGATGCAGCCACAGCCGCTTCAGCGCGGCCGGCACGATGCCATTCTGCGCCAGATGGTCGACGATGAGCTCCGCCACCATCGGCACGACTTCCTTGAAGACCTTGCGACCTTCCTGGACGAAGAGCTTGTCCGTCTTGCCGATTCCTTCCGGAGCCGCACGGTTCAGGAAGCCGAAATTGTTGCGGATGTT
>DATEZM010000167.1:0-2631 GCA_035255625.1 Rhizomicrobium sp.
TCGTCGGAGAGCGCCCGGGCGATCTTCTCCGCCGCGACCAGGCCGGGGGCGTGGATGCCGTCGTCATTGGTGACCAGGATTCGCATGGGTCTTTCCTAACCAGCGGAGCGCGAATTGGAAGCGAAATTCGCGGTTCGAATATGCGAAGCGGATGACAAGCCGCTGATTCCGCGGCGTGATCGCCATGGATAAACGCCCGCCGGCGCCTGGATTCAAGATGTCAAAGAACCTCAAGGAAATGGGAACGAAAGGAGATCGTTCAAGTCCCTGCGACAGTCAGGCGCGGATATAGACCCAGCATTCGCCTTGGCCGGACCGCAGCGGCGCGCGGACGCGTTTGTACGCGACGTCCTCATAGACATCGGCGATGCGCAACTCCTCGGGCGTCAGCTCCAGCACCTGGCCTTCGACGACGTCTTCGCGCCGGCCGGTCAGATCGATGATCAGATGCTCCGCTTTCCCGCTGGTCGCGATGGCGGCGGGGTCGGCAATCGTGATCTTGGCGAGCCGATAGCCCATCACGGCATCCGACACGCCCGGCACGAGACGGCCGAACAACCGGCGCTGCACCGGCGCATCGCGCAGCGTGCCGTAGGAGAAGAGACGTTCGCTCACCGCTTCGCGATCTTCTCCAGCCCACCCATATACGGCCGGAGCGCGTCGGGCACGGCGATCGAGCCGTCGGCGTTCTGGTAGTTCTCCAGTATCGCGATCAACGTGCGGCCGATGGCGAGGCCGGAACCATTCAGCGTGTGCACCGGGCCCTTGTTCTTGCCGTCGGCGCCGCGATAGCGCGTGTTCATCCGCCGCGCCTGGAAGTCGCCGCAGTTGGAGCAGGACGAAATCTCGCGATAGCGGTTCTGCCCCGGCAGCCACACTTCGATGTCGTAGGTCTTCTTCGCCGAAAAGCCCATGTCGCCGGCACACAGCGTGACGACGCGATGGCGCAGATCGAGCGCCTTGAGCAGTGCCTGCGCCGCGTCGGTCATGCGCTCGTGCTCTTTGTCGGATTGCTCCGGCGTGGATATCGAGACCAGTTCAACCTTGTCGAACTGGTGCATCCGGATCATGCCGCGCGTGTCCTTGCCCGCAGCGCCGGCCTCGGCACGAAAGCACGGCGTGTAAGCCGTGAAGCGGATCGGCAGCTCGGTTTCGGAAAGAAGCTCCCCATTGACGTAGTTGGTAAGTGGTACTTCGGCGGTAGGAATGAGGTAAAGCGGAGTCGAATATTCAGGCGAGAAGTACTTGTCGGCCCAATGGCGTTGACGAGTTAACTTTTCGCGATTCATCGTAGCGCTATCAAGATTTCGCTGCCTGAAGTCCACAAACTGGGTGTCCCTAGCAGCTTCGTAGTCGTCCCAAAACTTGTGGTCGCCTGGAATCGGGTTTGTTTTGAAGAGGTCCTCTTCAAATTTCGGAAGTTGCCCCGTGCCAAACATTGCGACGCCTCGCACCAACAACGGCGGTACGACTTCTTCGTAGCCGAACTTCGTCGTGTGGCTGTCGAGCATGAAGCTCGCCAGCGCGCGGTTGAGGCGGGCGAGATCGCGTTTGAGATAGACGAAGCGGGCGCCAGAGACTTTCGCGGCGCGCTCGAAATCCATCATGCCCAGCTTCTCGCCGAGCTCGAAATGCTCCTTCGGCGCGTTCATACCGCCGGCCGGCACGCGCACGCCCTTGAAGTCGCGCGCTGGGACGGGAGCGTTGGCGTTCTCGTCTGCGCCCGGCGGCACGTCGTCGGCCGGCAGGTTCGGCAGCACGGCGAGAAGGTTCTTCACCGTCTCTTCCATCTCGCGCTGCTTGGCCTCGCCCGCCTGGATCGCATCCTTAAGGCCGGCGACCTCGGCCATCAGCGCGGACGCCTGTGTCTCGTCTTTCGCGGCCTTCGCCTGCCCGATCAGCTTGGACGCCTCGTTGCGCCGCGCCTGCTTGGCCTGCAGGTCGGTCAACAGCGCGCGCAAATCCTCATCGGCGCCAAGAATGGCAGCGGTCTCGGCCTTCGCCGACGCCGCATAAGCCGGCCGCCGCGCCAGAGCGGCGACGAAAGCATCGGTGTGTTCGCGGATGAATCGGATGTCGTGCATGAACCGCTCCTAGTGCGGCGGTAATGGCATGGGGCGGCAAGGGCGTAAAGCGGGCCTCGACACCTCTCCCGCTTGCGGGAGAGGACGCAAAATCCTGCACTTAGCGGAGCTAAGTGCTTGGATTTTGCTAGGTGAGGGGAACGGCCGCCCCGCACCCCTCACCCGGAAATGCTTCGCATTTCCGACCTCTCCCGCGAGCGGGAGAGGTAATTACGCCGCCGCGTCTTTCTTTTTGCGGTCGCGTTCGATCAGCCAGACGAGGAGGACAGACACTTCGTAGAGGGCGACCAGCGGCACAAGAAGACTCACCATCGAGAACACGTCGGGCGGCGTCAGCAGGGCCGCGACCGCCGTCATGCCGACGATGGCGTAGCGGCGCAGGTCGCGCAGCTGGGCCGAACTCACTATGCCGACGCGGCCGAGCAGCGCGAGCAACACCGGAAGCTGAAAGCACAGACCGAAGGCGATGATCAGCGTCATCACGAAGTCGAGATATTCGCTGACGCGTGCCTGCAGCTCGATGCCGAGCGACGCCGCCGTGCCCTGG
>DATEZM010000168.1:0-3145 GCA_035255625.1 Rhizomicrobium sp.
CGACGTAGACTTTGGGCAGGATCTGCGTGAGGTCGCCGTTGCCCTCGTTGGTGACGATGACGGAAGTCCCGGTCTCGGCGATCAGGAAATTCGCGCCGGTCACGCCGATGTCGGCGCTGAGGAATTTCTCGCGCAATATGCCGCGCGCCTCGCCGCGCGACATGTTCCGGCGCACGCTGACCCAATGCATGACGAGCAATCCGGCTTCGATCCGCTGGATTGTGGCGATGATGGCTCTTTACCTGCACGTCGGGCCATACTCGCGCGACGTGATCGGGCGCATCGACACTATGGCGGCCGCGCTCGAGCCGGTTGTGGATCGCTCGCGGATCGCGGACGCCAGCCAGAGTTTGGCGATTTGAGGCGCGGACGCGGCTCCTCGAAAACCCGATCGTGTCAGGCCGCAACGCGGTGCACGGCGGCGGCTTCGCGGGCGCTATGAATGGCGCGCACGGATTTTTCGATCGCCGTCCACAGCCGGCCGATTTCGGCGGCGGCGAAAGACTCGGTGTCGTATTCCTTGGCCCCCTCGCCTTCCGCCAAAGCGAGCGAGAAGTTTGCGCGCTGGGTGATCTGACCGCCCCAGACCGGGATGCGCAGCCCGAGCAAACTTTCGCGCGCGTGCGTCACCATCGGCGACTCGACGTCCTCCCGGCGCGGCGGCGCGCCGTTGATGACCACCGCATAGGGCTTGCGCAGCTGGCGGGCGAACGCGACCGTCTCTTTGACCCATCTTCTACAGTTCGCGGGTGGGTGCGTGACGTAAGCCATTGATATTGCTGAGGCTGACGGGTCATCGGCGCGAAAATGTAGTGCCACGTCTCTGCCTGATTTTAGTTGAAGTTTTCGGCCGAATCGCGTTTCTGTGTGCGCACCAGCACGTGGGGCGTCATGTACTTTCGCCGCAAGACCTCAGCCGGGCGCGCCTATTTGCAGATCGTGGAGAGCCGCCGCGACGGTGATCAAGTGCGTCAGCAGGTGATCGCGACGCTGGGGCGTTTCGAGGGCCTGCAGGCGAGCGGCCAACTGGAGCGGCTGTTGCGCTCGGGCGCGCGCTTTGCGGCCAAGGCCATGATGCTGAGCGCGGCGAGCGATGATGCCGCGATTAAGATAGCGGTACGGCGCATTGGACCGGGGCTGGTATTCGAGCGATTGTGGGAAGAGACCGGCTGCCGCGCCGTGATCGCCGACCTCGCCGGGGCGCGCGGACACAAATTTGCGCTGGAGCGGGCTGTGTTCCTCACCGTACTGCACCGGCTGTTCATGAGCGGCTCCGATCGCGCCGCGGATCGCTGGCGTGAGGATTACGCCATTACCGGCATCGAGGAACTTGATCTGCATCATCTCTATCGGGCCATGGCGTGGCTGGGCGAGGAGCTGCCGGAGAAGGAGCAAGACGGCCGCACGCCGTTTTCGCCACGCTGCCTGAAGGACATGGTGGAGGAGCGGCTGTTTGCGCATCGGCGCGACCTGTTCACGCGGCTCGATCTGGTGTTCATGGATACGACCAGCCTCTACTTCGAGGGTGCTGGCGGGCAGTCGCTGGGCCAGCACGGCTACAGCAAGGACCATCGCCCTGACCTGCGGCAGATGATTCTCGCCGTGCTGCTGGACGGCGACGGACGTCCGGTGTGCTCGGAGATGTGGCCGGGCAATACCGCCGACGTGACGACGCTGATCCCGGTGATCGACCGGCTAGGCCGGCGCTTCGATATTGCGCGGGTGTGCGTCGTGGCCGACCGCGGCATGATCAGTGCCGAGACCATGGCTGAGCTGGAGGCGCGGCGGCTTCTGTACATCTTGGGCGTACGCGAACGCACCGACAAGCTGGTGCGTGATCTGGTGCTCGAGGATCGCGCGCCGTTCGTGCCGCTGACGATGAAGAAACGCGGCAAGGAGGCCGACTACGAGGCCAAGACGGTCATGCTGGCCGGACGCCGTTACATTGTCTGCCGCAACCATCAAGAGGCACAGAAGGATGCCGCCGATCGAGCTTCGATCGTGGCCGCGCTGGAGCGCCAACTCGCCAAGGGCGACAAAGCGTTGGTCGGCAATACCGGCTATCGCCGCTATCTGAAGACGATCAGCGACGATCACTTCGCGATCGATCCCGACAAGATCAAGGAAGACGAAAAATTCGACGGGATCTTCGTGCTGCGCACCAACACCGATCTCAATCCGCTCGAAACCATGCTCTGCTACAAGCATCTGTCGACGGTGGAGCAGACCTTCCGCACCGCCAAGCACCTCTTGGCCACTCGACCGATCTTCCACAAACTCGATGAGACCATCCGCGGCCACGTGTTCTGCAGCTTTCTCGCACTGGTGCTGAAGAAAGCGCTGGAGGATCGCATCGCGGCGTTCGGCCGCTCTGGTTCCTGGCCGCAGATCATCGCCGACTTGGATTCGCTGACCGAGACCGAGATCGAGCAGGACGGCAAGCACTTCGTCGTTCGCTCCGCGCCACGTGCCGCCGCCAGCCTCGCCCTGCGGGCCGCCGGCGTCGCGTTGCCACCGACCGTGCGCGAAGCCGCCAGCTGACCGCCGATACCACCCGTTACGAAAATGTAGTGCCAAGCCGCCGCCGTGGTGCTGATTACGATTGCCTATCAATCACTTGGTAAATCGCACTGTTGAAGATGGGTTAGAGGACGCGATCGAATGGGGGGCAAGGCCGGCGACCAGGCGCTGCGCCGCTCCTCTTTCCAGGAGGCCATTTCGCATCTTCGCAAGTCCATCGCGGTGGCGGATAAGGCGTGGGGAAGCCTAACGCCGCGTGCCGCCGCTGGGGCCACAAGCGCATCGGCAAGCCAGCGATTGAAACTACAAACCAACCTCGGCAAAGCCTTAATGTGGTCCAAAGGGTTTGCATCCAGCGAAACAAAGGCCGCTTTCTCTCGTGCCCAAGAGCTTGTCGCGTATGTCGACGATTCGACGGAGCGATTTGACACGTACTACGGGCTATTGGTCGGGAGCTTGGTGTAGGCGAGCTGGTTTTGTCGGGCGACACTGCCGAAATTTTTGCCCGCGAAGCAGAGAAAGGAGGATGGATGACGGAAACGGCCACAGCGCGCCGCTTTTGTGGCCTAACGTGCCTCTGGCGAGGAAAATTCGTCAAGGCAAAAGCAAACCTCGAGCAGTCGCT
>DATEZM010000169.1:0-2783 GCA_035255625.1 Rhizomicrobium sp.
CCGGCTCGACTGGTAATTCATCCCCGCGCCGATCGTGAGACGGAACGGCAGATCATAGGTCGACCACAATTTGACGCTGTGGCGCGGCGCATTCTGCAGACGCGAGCCCGCGTCCGGATTCGGCGATGAGAGGATTCGCGCGTCGAGATAAGTATAGCCGGCCAGCACTGCCCATTCCTCCGTGACGCGCCCCTGCGCCTGGATCTCGAGGCCTTCCGCCTGCGCGGTGCCTTCGAGCACGTCGACGGTGGGATCGAGCGGGTCCGGTTCGCGCAGATTGGTCATGATGGTGCGGAACAGGGCGGCGGACACGAGCAGGCCCTCCGTCGCATTCCATTTGCCGCCGGCTTCGAGCGTGTGGCTGCGCTCCGGCGCCAGACCCGCGGTCGCGCCGCTGAGCGACACGGCTTCCGCCGATGGATCGAACGACGTGCCATAGACGGCATAGAGGCTGGCGTCGGGCGTCAGGCTGTAGACGGCGGCGATCTTGTAGCTCGGCATCAGGTCGGCGTGATGCAGGAACAGCGGCGCGGGGATGGCATTGCGGAATGAAGCATTGAAGTCGTCGAGGCGCGCCGCGGCCGTGAACGCCCAGCGATCGATCTTCATTGTGTCCACGGCATAGGCGGCCAGGGTCTCGACGGACGCGCGAACGACGCTTTTCAGCGACGTTGTCCCGGCAAAGGGCTGGAAGGGATCGGGATCGATCAGATTGGTAGACGGAACGCCCGCGAATTTCAGCACCGTGGGATCGGACGTCATGCGCGACGCTTCCAGCCCCGTCACTACCGTGTGATCGAGACCCAACGCCGCAAAATGTGCGGTCAGGTCGAACTGGTCGTCGAGGGTCGTCTCGGTCGAGAACCCGCCGCGCATCGTACGGGTGACGCTGATGGCGGACAGCGGCGTTCCGGCCGGAATGACCGCCGCGATGGTCGGATCGGTCGCCTGATAGGCGCGCTGATAATGCCCGTAGCGCAGCTGGTCGCGCAGGCTGAGCGCGCTATCGAAATCGTGGACCGCCGTCGCCGTGCCGATGTCGACGGTGTCGTACGCCCGGTCGCTCGTGAAGCCGTAGAAATCCGCATGTGGAACATGGGCCGGCTGCGATACGGTCTCACCTGCGAGGTCGATCCACGGCACGCCATAGTCCGGCACGTCCCATTCCGACTGATGCAGGAAGCTGAGTGTGAGGCGCGTCGGCGTTCCGATTCCGATCGTCAGCGAGGGCGCGACGCCGATCCGGTCGTAGTGGGCGATATCTCGGTCTGCGATGCCGCCCTGATAGGACAGGGCATTGAGGCGCAGGGCAGCCGTATCCGAGAGAGGTTGGTTCACATCCACGGCAAGCCTCACCGTGCCATCCGTGCTGCCGATCGCCGAGGCATCATAGAAAGGATCCAGGCCGGGCGTCTTGCTGATCTGCTGGATCACGCCGCCGGTCGAGCCGCGCCCGAACAGGACCGACGACGGCCCGGTGAGTACGTCGACTTCCTGGAGGTCGAAGCCGTCGCGGTAATAGCTGCCGACGTCGAGCATCCCGTCCAGATAGGTGTCGAACCGCGCCGAGAACCCGCGGATCGTGATGTTGTCGCCTTGTCCCGAATCTTCGTCGGCGTGCAGGCTGACATTGGGATCGTTGCGCAGGACATCCCTGAGATCGTAGGCCGCCTGCTCCTGCATGATGGCGGCCGGGACAACGGAAATGCTCTGTGGCGTCTTCAGGATTGGTTCGGTCAGCTTGGCATAGGGCAGCACGCGCATGCCGGTGACGACAACGGTCTCGACCGCTGCCGGGCGGCTCGCAAGGAGCAACATGGCGCCGGCCGCACATGCGATGACACGACTCACCAACCCGCCCCAGCTTTCCCTCGATGCCCGGCGCGACGCACGCCCGCATCGAGGTTACCGGCATTTTGCGACCATCTCCGCATGGGCGCAAAATGTCACCCTGCGGAACGGAACCGGAGTCAGCCCCGTTTGACAATAGGGTGTTGCTGCCGCATCACGGCGGGGCGCTAGGAGTAGCTAGCAATGCAGATCGGCGTAGTCGGCCTCGGACGCATGGGCGGCAATATTTCCCGGCGGCTGATGAAGGCTGGGCATTCCTGCGTCGTGTTCGACGTCAATCCTGCCGCCGGCGAGGCCCTCGCACGCGATGGCGCCCGCGCCGCCCGCTCGCTCGCCGACATGGTGAAGACATTCGAGACAAAACCGCGCGCCGTGTGGCTGATGCTGCCCGCCGGCAAGGTCACCGAAGACGCCGTGACGCAGTTCGCCGCGCTGCTCGAGCCGGGCGACATCCTGATTGATGGTGGCAACAGCTTCTACAAGGACGACATCCGCCGCGCCAAGGCGCTGGCCGAGAAAGGCATCCGCTACATCGATTGCGGCACGTCCGGCGGCGTGTGGGGTCTCGAACGCGGCTATTGCCTGATGATCGGTGGCCCAAAGGAGGCAGTCGAGCATCTCGATCCCATCTTCGCCGCGCTCGCGCCGGGCAGCGGCACCATCGAACGCACACCCGGTCTCGACGGAGAGCCGCGTCACGCCGAACGCGGCTACATCCATGCCGGGCCTTCCGGCGCCGGCCACTTCGTCAAGATGGTGCACAACGGCATCGAGTACGGAATGATGCAGGCCTTCGCCGAAGGCTTCGACATTCTGCGCAACCGCGGGCTCCAGACCCTGCCGGCCGACCAGCGCTTCGACCTCAATCTGCCGGACATCGCCGAAGTGTGGCGGCGCGGCAGCGTGGTTTCGTCCTGGCTGCTCGATCTGAG
>DATEZM010000170.1:0-19302 GCA_035255625.1 Rhizomicrobium sp.
TCGAGGTCGCGGTTGAGATAACCCCAGACCCGTGGCAGATAGCCGAGATAGCGCGCCTTGCCATCGCGCGCGTATAGTCGCGCGAAGATTCCAGCGATCTTCACGTTGCGTTGCGCTGCAGCCACCGCCATTTGCGCGCGAAACCGGGACTCGTCGTGGGGTGTGCCTTGCGCCCGCATGGTGGCGAGATAGTGCGCTGTCGTTGCCCCGGCAATCCCTGGCGCCGTATCCCGGCGCGCATCTTCGACAAGGGAAATGAGGTCATAGGCCGTCGAACCGGCGACTGCGTCCTGGTAGTCGATCAGTCCCACGCGCCGCACGCCGGTGCGGCCTGGAAGCCAGATCAGATTTTGTGCGTGATAGTCGCGGTGGACGAACACCGGCGCGGGCGGACGCATCTGATCGAGCGTCCGATGCCACAATGCATGGTGTTCCTCGACCTCGTCAGCTGTTGCCTTGCGGCCGAGTGCCAGCGGGATGAACCAGTCCGTCATCAGGTCGATTTCGGCGAACTGCGCCGTCTCGTCGAAAGCATGAAGATGTTTCTCGAGCGGCATGACGGCCGGCGCGGCCCGCTCGTGAAGTGCCGCCAGCACTTCGGCCGAGGCAGCGTAAAGTTCGCGCTCGTCCGCGCCGCGCTCCAGGACGTTCGCGAAAAGATCGTCGCCCAGGTCTTCGATGATGGCCAATCCCAGCCGAGAATCGGCGGCGAACACGTCGGGGGCGCTGAGGCCCGCCGCGCGGAGAAATTTCGACACGGCGACGAATCGTTCGACGTCGCCGCCCGCCAATCGCGCCAAGGCGTTGTAGCCCAGCTTGCGTCGCTCCTCAGGTGTGGCATTCGCAGGTGCCGGCGGCGTTTCCGCCTGCTGTGGCTGGTCCATCAGCATCGCCTTGCGGCCGTTCAGAATCAGCCGCTCATAGCGGCGCGTCGAAGCATCGCCAGGTAGCGGCAGACGTTTCGCGCCGCCCCATCCTGAAGCGGCAAGGAAAGCCGCGATCTGGTCATTCCGCTCAGGCGTCACGGCGGGTCTCCGTGATGGGCGTTTGCCAGCGCGACGGTCCGCTTACCGCTGCCTGTCGCGCGTTACCCTTCAGGCTGAGCTTCACGTGCAGCCGGTCGACGGGCAGCCAGGGCAGAGCCCGTTCCGGCCACTCGATCAGGGCGGCACCGTCGTCCAACGCCTCTTCCAACCCCAATTCCTCGACCTCCGCAGGGTTCACGATTCTATAGAGATCGTAGTGCCGCACGTTCAGTTTCGGCGTCTCATAATATTGGACCAGCGTGAAGGTCGGACTCGGCACGTCCTCCGTGACACCGAGTGCATGAAGGATGGCGCGCGCCAGGGTCGTCTTTCCACTGCCCAAATCACCCTCCAGAGCCACCGCATCGCCGACCTTCAATGCTGCGGCAATCCGCGCGCCGAGATCAGCGGTCGCTTCCAGCCCGTGCAGTGTCAGGGTGCGCTCAAATCGCGGAGAATCCTTAGGCATGGAAAGGTTCTAGCCCGTGGCAGAGGCGGGCTCAACGCCGCTAAGCGGTTGATTCAAAGGAAGGTCTCGGCCATGTTCCGGGTCTCCGGGGCGAAGGGCGCCGGGCCATGCGGAATTTTCCATGTCCGAGCGAATCGTCATCATCGGCGCCGGCCAGTCCGGCGCGCAGGCCGTCGCGAGCCTGCGAGCCGAGGGGTTCACGGGCGCGATCATCATGATCGGCGACGAGCCCTTCGCGCCCTATCAACGGCCGCCGTTGTCCAAGGCCTATCTGATGGGGACGATGGAACGCGACCGGCTCTTCCTCAAACCCGACGCGTTCTATCGCGAAGCCAATTGCGAGATGATCCTGGGCGTTGCTGCCACAAGGATCGACCGCGCGACGAGGCAGGTACATCTCGCAGACGGCCGCAGTCTCGCATACGACAAGCTCCTGATCGCCACTGGCAGCCGCGTGCGCAAGATCAGATGTCCCGGCGCGGATCTTCAGGGCGTGTACTACCTGCGTGGCATTGCCGATGTTGATGCTCTGCGCGCCGAATTCGAGCCGGGCAAAAAACTCGCCATCGTCGGGGGTGGCTATATCGGACTTGAGGTGGCCGCCGTCGCGGCGAAGCGAGGCATCGATGTGACCGTGTTTGAGGCGATGGACCGCGTCATGGCGCGTGCCGTCTCGACGCCCATTTCCGATTTCTATGAGAAGGTCCATCGTGCCGCTGGCGTGAAAATCCTGCTCGACACTGGCGTTGAAGCCTTTGAAGGAACGGGTCGGCTCGAGGCCATACGCGCGAAGGCCCAACTACATCCGGCCGACGTGGCTTTGGTCGGTATCGGCATCGTGCCGAATGACGAGCTCGCGCGAGAAGCCGGTCTCGGTTGCGAGGACGGCATCGTGGTTGATGAGAGAAGCAACGCCACCGGCGATGCGGCCATCTTTGCTGCGGGTGACTGTACACGTCATATCGGCCGCGAAGGTACCGTGCTTCGTCTGGAATGCGTGCAGAATGCGATCGATCAGGCCAAGCATGCGGCCCTTTGCATGGTCGGCAAGCCCAATACTTATCGTGAAGTGCCTTGGTTCTGGTCGGACCAGTACGATCTCAAGCTCCAGATCGCGGGCCTGGCCCGGCCGTCCGACCATATCGTCCTTCGTGGCAACCCGGAAGCGCGGAAGTTTGCCGTCTTTCATCTGCGCAATGGTTCCGTCGCCGCGGTAGAAGCGATCAATGCTGCGCCCGAATATCTTGTGGGGCGCAAGCTCATCGCCGACGGCGCCAAGATTGCGCCGGAACGTCTCGCCGACACCTCGATCCCCATGAAATCCATCGCTTGAACGGAGCAGCAATGCCGAAGATCAAATATGTCGAACATAGCGGCAAGGAGCACGAAGTAGAGGTGCCCGTGGGCTGGTCGGTCATGGAAGGCGCGGTTAAGAACCTCGTTCCCGGCATCGATGCCGATTGTGGTGGCGCGTGCGCCTGCGCGACCTGTCACGTTTTCGTGGATGACGGGTGGCTCGCCAAGCTTGCGGCGAAGGACGACATGGAGGTCACCATGCTCGACTTTGCGCCCGACGTCGCCGCGAACAGCCGGCTGTCCTGCCAGATCAAGGTCACGCCTGAACTCGACGGCTTGGTGGTGCGCATGCCGAAAAGCCAGCACTGATCAGCACACTCGATTTTCAGTTTACAGCGCGCTCCGCTCGGCCCTCGCCGGCGGCTCGTCGTGGACGCGCCGGGGGAAATGGCAACGCACCAGCGTCCCGCCTTCCTCCCCGTCGCTCTCGATTTCCACCCATCCGTCGTGCAGTTCGACAAAGCGGTTGACCAGGGCAAGTCCCAAGCCCGCGCCCGCACGCTGGCCGGAGCGATGTTTCGATGAGAAACGCTCGAAGGCGTTGGCCTTCACTTCGGGGGCGAGGCCGGGCCCGGTGTCGGCCACCGCGATCTGCACGTCTTCGCCCAAAATCGCACCTGACAAAGTGATCGTGCCGCCGGAGGGCGTGTATTTGAAGGCGTTGGCGAGCAGGTTAAAGACAACCTGCTGGATGCGGCGTTCGTCGCCGAGGAAGCTACCGGCATCCTCCGCGGCCTCGACCCTCAGTTCGAGATCGACTTTTGCCGCCCACTCGCGCGCTGTCGCCGCGACGCGCGTCAGAAGCGCGTGCAGATCGATCCGCTCCAGTTCCAGCCTCAGTGCGCCGGCTTCGATCAGCGACAGGTCGAGGATATTGTCGATCAGGCTCTCCAGCGTCCTCGAGCCGGCGACGATGTCTTGGACGTAGCTCATCTGCGCGCGGTTCAACTCGCCGGGCATGTTGCTCGCGAGATGTTCCGCGAAGCCCTTGATCGTGTTCAGCGGCGTGCGCAGCTCATAGGAGACATGCTTGATAAAATCGGATTTGAGGTTGTCGGCCGCCTCCAGCGCCTCGTTGCGCTCGCGCAAGGCATGTTCGATCCTCGAGCGGTCCGTGACGTCGGCAAAGGTCACCAGCGTGGCGCCGTCCGGGAGTGCCGACAGCGTCAATGCCAGGATGGTGCGGTCGTTGCGCTCGATCTCGCCCCAGTCCCGGCGCGTCGGTGCGCCCGAGACAATGCTCTGAATGAGCCGTTCCCAAACAGCCTCGTCGCCGAATTTGTCGGCACAGGCCGCGGCGATTGAGCGGATATGCGGCTCGCCATCCACGTCTTTACTTGTCAAATCCCAGATGGACAGAAAGGCCGCGTTGTGCAGTTTCAATTTGCCGTCTGGCCCGAACACCGCGACCGCCTCCTGCAGTGTGTCGAGCGTCGCCGATTGCACCTTGATCTGCGTGTTGAAGGCGCTTTCCAACGCCAGCTTCTCCGTGATGTCTTCGTAGAGATAGGTGAGGCCCCCGAACGGATGCGGCTGGGCCACCACGCGCAGGGTCTTGCCACCCGGCACGTGCCACGGCTCCTCGGTCGGGTACTCGCGCTGATTGTCATATAGAGCGAGCCGTTCGCGCTTCCAGGTTTGGTAGTCACGCTGCTCCGGTAGCTTGCGAGCGTCGCGCAGTCGATCCAGCACTTCGCCATCGCTCGGATGGCCGTCGAGCCACTTCTCCGGCAGATCCCAAAGCCTTGCGAAGGCCTGGTTATAGAAGGTCAGCTTCTGATCGCGGCTGAAGATCGCGACCGCGGTTGCGAGCTTGTCGAGCGTATCGGCGTGGGCATCGATGTGCTGCTGAAGCGTCGCTTCGGCAGCCGCCACGTCTGTGACGTCGATCGCGCTTCCAATCACGCCCAGTCCGTCGAGCGGCGTCTCGGTAAATGCAAGAGCGCGCCGTTGTCCCGCCACGACGGCGAAGCGCCGCGCTTCGTGTGTCGTGCCCTGGTTGCGCGCGGTTGTGGCAAGATCGCGTTCGCTGCGATCCAGCGCGGTCTGCGCCGCAACGGCACTTGCCGTGTCTGTCGCATTGCTTGCCGCAACGAAACTTCTGTTTCCCCACACGAGCGACAAGGTGCGGTCGCGCAGCCATACCGGAACAGGCACAGCATCGAGGATGGCGCGAAAATCGAGGCCAGCCTTGGCCTCCGCTATTTCCTCCTCGATCCACACCGCGGCCATGCCGCCGACGGCGCGGCCACGCGCTGCGAAAGCGCGCGAGTCTTTGTCGTGCACCGTCAACGCAAAGCCGAAACCGCGCTCGGAGAGTTCATCGAGCGCGCTGCTCAGTTCGGTCGCCTCGGCGCCTTTGAGGCAAGCATCGAGCATCGTCTCGGCGTTGCCGTAAGAGACCGGCCCCTGACTCTCGCGCCCCCAGACGATCAGGGATTCCCGTCCGGCAGAAAGTAGGGCGTCGCGTTCGCCGACTGCCGCTCGCGTCCGCGCGCCGGCCTGGCGTATGGCGCGGCGCAGTTTGCCGGCGCGACTCTGCTCCGCGAGTGCCCAAAGCCCCGCGGCGATGGCCAATGCGACGGCACCGGTCGTCACGGCGCCAAGCACCAGGAGCTGCTGGGCCGCAGCATCGGAGGCAGCGGCCAGTGCAGGGCCGGGCGACAGGACGAGTCCGGCCAGCGCGGCGGCCATTCCTAGTCCTCCCCTCCTACCAGGGCTCTTGTTCTGTCCCATTGTGGGACGCATGCCCCCGCTTCCCATCTTCAGTGAACGAATCACTGTGGAATCAATATGATAGGCGCGTTAACCGCGGCCGCAATAGAAGGTAGTTAAGAAAGTGTAAAAGCCCATATGTGGCTAAATCCCCCAAATATGGAATCGCTTGGCCAATAGCAGAATCGGATCAATCGATTAGGAATTCCGGGTACGGAATACATTGCTGTGTACGAATCTCGGGCGAAATCGCGTGGCAGATCGTTACAGCCGCTAGCCTGTCCTACTACGGTTCTCGAGAGGGGATCATGCGCCACACTCGACGGCAGTTCATCGTCACGGCAGCAGCACTGGCCACACTGTCGGCACGTAGTACGGGTGCAGCGCCTCCTGTGGCACCGGTTCGCCGGTCGCTCGTGGACTTCTCGTCGGATCCGGCGCGAGTCGCTTCGCTGCGCAACGGCGTGGCAGCAATGAAAGCCCTGCGTGGCTCCGATCATAGAAGCTGGTTTTTCTGGGCCGCGACGCACGCTTATAGCGACGCGCTATTCAAGGCAGAAGCAGAGCGAGACCCGAAACTCAAATCGGTCGATGCTGACAGGTATTGGAACAAGTGTCCTCATTTCGGCCAGTCATCCGCCGACTTCGCCATTTGGCATCGTGCCTATCTGCATTTCTTCGAACGCAACCTGCGCGCCGCCGCCGGGGACGCTTTGCTTGCGCTTCCCTATTGGGACTATAGCAGCGAGGAGGGCCGAACCTTCCCTGCGATCTATGCACCAGCCTTTCTCGATCGCGCCAAGACGATCCCAAATCCGCTCTATCATCCCAACCGAGAAGCGTCGTTCGCCCGAGGTCTGCTCGAGGTCAGTGCCGTCATTGGCCAAGCCGCGAAGACGTCCGCCGCCTCCACATTTTTTCACGTCGTCGGTAAACCAGGATTTGGTGGAGACGTATCCGACAGCGAGCACACGCAAATTGGACTCCTGGAACAGCGGCCGCACAACGACATCCATCTTGCGGTCGGCGGTGTCATCGGCGATGCCAACGGAGCAATGGCCGAGATCACCACCGCCGCCTTCGATCCGGTCTTCTGGGTGCACCACGCTAATGTCGACCGCCTTTGGGCGCGATGGGCGAACATGCCGGGAAAGGAATGGGGTCCGTTGCCGCCTTCCGACTGGTTCGACGAAAGGCCGTGGCTGTTCGTCGACGCAGATGGCAGCGACGTTCGGGTCAGCCGCCGCGAGGCAATCAAGTTGGTGTCGAGCTACGACATCGACTATCCGAGTCAGCTTGAGACACCGCCATCGTCGAAGCCAACGCCGGCCGCAAGCGCACCTGGCAGTGGAGGCAGCGATCTTGCCGCTCGACCGGTAATCGTCGGCGCCGCACCGCTACCCAAGGCTCGGCGCGCGCGAGTTCGAGAACGCGAATTGCTGGCCGACAGAAGCCCGTTTGTAGTCTCGCCCGCGCGCCCCGCCCGCCGCGAGTTCGGCGCGTCGACACCAGCAGCGGACCAAGCTTCGGGGGGCGTGGCGCCGCCACAGACACTCGTTGCACCGGAATTGGCAGATGAGACTTCGGCGGTTCTTCTCGAGCTTTCGGGAATAACATTCAGGCTGGTGCCGTCGTCCGGCTTTGCGGTGTTTCTCGACAGTGCCGGAGAGACGCCTTCGGTCGAGCCGGTCGGCTTGATCGATATTTTCGGCGCCACCCATCATGGCATGGCTTCGATGCCGGGCATGGGTGCAGCACAACGCTTCGACGTAACCGCGATCTTGCGACGCTCACGGGGTCCCTACACATTGCGGGTCGAGCCGTACACGTTGCTGGTTACGCACGAAGGCCGGCCAACCCGCTCCCGCTCGGATTCGGTGAAAATCGCTTCAGTTCGCTTCGTTGTGATGGACTAGCGGCCCGGCTCAGCCGCGGAAGCGCCGATTGAGTTTGCGCATCCCGCCGATCCAGCGGCCGTAATTTGCTGTCTTGTTGCGCATATAGTCGATCACTTCGGGATGCGGCAGGATGAGGAATTCTTCCGCTTCGATCGCGCGCATGCATGCTTCGGCCACGGCTTCAGGCTCGATCATGCCGTCGATGCTGGCAACACCGTCGGGATTGCCAGCGGTCATCGCCGTGCGGACGGCTTGCGGGCACAGGACCGATACCTTGATCCCCTGATCGCCATGTGTGATGGCGAGCCATTCGGCCAACCCCACCGCGGCGTGCTTGGTGACCGCGTAAGGCGCGCTGCCGACCTGCGACAGCAGACCTGCCGCCGACGCCGTGGAGAGGAGATAGCCGCCGCCACGAGCAGCCATGCGTGGCACCAGATGACGCGCGGCCCAGACATGGGCCATCACGTTGATATCCCAGATACGCTGCCAGCGTTCGTTGGACACTTCGGCGCCACCGCCATAGCCGATGCCGGCGTTGGAGAAGAACAGATCGATCGGACCCCGTTCTTTTTCGACGGTCTCGATGAGGGTCTGGATATCAGCTTCCTTTGCGACATCGGTCGTGAATGCCACGCCGCCGATCTCTTTTGCGGTTGCGGCGGCGCCGTCACCGTTGATGTCAGAGCAGACGACGCATTTCGCGCCCGCTTGCGCGAAACGTCGCGCTAGGGCCCGTCCGATGCCGCTCGCAGCGCCTGTGACGACGACGATCTTGCCCCTGATGTCCATGTGGTTTGTCCCCGATTGCCTGCAACGAGCTTAAGGGACAAACTGAATCTAGAACATCCTGGGAGGACAGCATGGAAGGCCTGCAACTTCGATCGCTCGCGAAGGAATCCGGCGAACTCGAACTCACGCTTCAACGCGTTCCCGTCGCCGAACCCAAGGACGACGAGGTCGTCATCCGGATCGACGCGACGCCGATCAATCCGTCCGACATCGGCCTGCTGTTCGGTGCCGCAGATATGAAAAATGCGAAATTCTCCGGCACGCCGGCTATGCCGGTCGTGACTGCGCCGGTCCCGGAGGCTTTTCGTCGCGCCATGGCTGGACGCGTTGGACAGTCTCTGCCCGCAGGTAACGAAGGCGCAGGCGAGGTCATCAAGGCCGGCGCCAATGCCAAGCACCTTGTTGGTAAGGTCGTTGCCGGTATCGGCGGCGCGATGTACGCGCAGTACCGCACGCTGCGCGCCTCGGACTGCCTCGTTTTGACGCCCGGCACGACGGCGGTGGAGGGAGCCTCCTGTTTCGTCAATCCGCTGACCGCGCTCGGCATGACGGAGACGATGCGACGGGAAGGCCATACTGCGCTGCTGCACACGGCTGCAGCCTCGAATCTCGGTCAAATGCTGCAGAAGATCTGCCTCAAGGACGGCATCGCGCTCGTGAACGTCGTGCGCAGCGACGCACAGGCGAAGATTTTGCGCGACATTGGCGCGCCGCATATCGTCGATAGTTCCAAGCCATCCTTCATGGACGACCTGATCGCAGCCCTTGTCGATACGGGCGCCACGATCGGCTTCGACGCTATCGGCGGCGGCAAGCTCGCCGGTCAAATTCTGACTGCGATGGAGATCGCGGCAGTTCGCAAGATGCCAGCCTTCAGCCGCTATGGCTCTACGACCTACAAGCAGGTCTACATCTATGGCGGCCTCGACACGGGGCCGACTGAATTGAACCGTGCCTTCGGAATGTCCTGGGGTCTTGGCGGCTGGCTGCTCACACCGTTCCTGATGAAGATCGGCGCAGCGGAGGGCGAGAAGCTGCGTCAACGCGTGGCGAACGAAATCAAGACGACATTCGCGAGCCACTACACCAAGACCGTCTCCCTTGCCGAAGCTCTGAGCGCGGACGCGATTGCGGGCTACAACAGGAAATCGACCGGCGAGAAATATCTTATCAGTCCGAACAAGGGCCTCTAGAACTGGCGATCAAGCTCTATCACTGCAAAGGCGCTCGGTCGGTGCGCCCGCTATGGACGCTCGAGGAAATGGGCATCGGCTACGAATTGGAGTCGATGCCATTCCCACCCAGAGCGCTGCGCCCCGGCTATCTGGACGTCAATCCGCTCGGGACTGTGCCGACTTTAACCGACGATGATCTCACGATGACGGAGTCCGCCGGCATCTGTCAGTATCTCGTCGATTGCCACGGGCCGACGCCGCTCGGCCTCACTGCGAACGACGACGACTATGGCCTCTATCTCAACTGGCTGCATCGCAGTGATGCGACCTTGACGTTTCCGCAGACCATCGTGCTGCGCTACACGCGGCTCGAGCCGGAGGAACGGCGACTGAAGCAGGCGGCGGACGATTACACCCAATGGTTCTTCTCGCGCCTGCGCAGCGTTGAGATGGCGCTGGCGGATCGCGAATATCTCTGCGCCCGCCGCTTCACGATCGCTGATGTCTGCATCGGCTTCTCGCTCTACCTGGCCGAAACGCTCGGCCTACGTCCCGGCTTCAAACCGAATACCGAAGCCTATTACCGCCGGCTCAGCGCGCGGCCGGCGTTCCAACGCGCGATTACTTTGTAGCGGTTAACACTTCCGGATTGACGACATTGATCGGCGTTCCAGCGGCATAGGCCACGACCTGGTCGAATATGTCTGAGAATTGCAACTCATATTCGTCCTTCGTTACATAGCCGATATGGGGCGTGGCGATCACGTTTTTCATCTTCAGGAGAGGATGTTCTGGATCACGCAATGGCTCCTCTTCGAACACATCCACGGCCGCCATGCCAGGACGCCCCGCCTGCAGCGCGTCGACCAACGCGCCTGCCGCGATCAGCGGCGCCCGCGACGTGTTGACGATGAGAGCCGACGGTTTCATGCGTGACAGATCTTGTGCCGTTACGATCCCGCGCGTCGCTTCGACGAGGCGCATGTGCAGCGAGACGACATCGGACTGCTCGAAGAACTCGTCCTTGCTCGCCGCGACGACCCAGCCATCCGCCGCCGCCCGGTTTCGAGATTTCTCGCTTGCCCACACCAGAATGTTCATGCCGAACGCCGTGCCGTAGCTCGCGACGGCGGTACCGATCCGGCCATAGCCAAAAATGCCCAGCGTCTTGCCGCGCAGCGTCGATCCGACGCCCGTCTGCCATACGCCGCGCTTCAGCGCCGCTACCTGCTGCGGCAACTGTCGCATCGCCGCCAGTATCAAGGCGAAGGTCAGCTCCGCAGCTGCAAAGGATGGCGTGTCGGCATGCATGTTCGAACAAATGACGACACTTGCCTTGGTGCACGCGGCGACGTCGATATGCGGATAGACGCTGCGCTGGCTGATCAATCTGAGCTTCGGCAGTCGGGCGACCAACTCGGCGGTGATCCTCGTCCGTTCGCGGATCAGCACCAGAGCCTCGGCATCAGCGAGCCGAGCCGCTAGCGTGACGGTATCCTGCACATGGTCATTCCAGATCGTGACGTCGTGCCCGGTGAGCTTGGCGAAGCAGGGCAGGGTTCGCAGCGTGTCGAAATAGTCGTCGAGGATCGCGACCTTCACAACCGGGTCGCTTCGAGAAATGCCAACCCCACGGGTGTCGCGCGCACAACCGCGTTTCCAGCGACGAAGGCACGAGCAATCAATCCCCTCGCATTGGCTTCTTCCCACACCGGCAGGCGCGGGCAGGAGGTTCGCCATGCATCCATCACCTCGAGGTACGGCCGTTCCTCGCGCGCAACGAATTCCACCAGATCGGCAAGAAGCGGCTCGACGATCTCGCTCATTTCTCAAGATCCTTGTGCATGAACACCGTGCCGGAGACTGGCGTGTCGTAGTAAGCCGGTATCTCCCGGAAGCCCAGCGTGCGATACAGCGACAGCGCCGTCCGCATGGTCGACAGCGTGTCGAGCCGCATTCCGGCGTAGCCCATGCGCGCTCCTTCGGCGACGGCCATCGCTGCCAGTGCGCGCCCCGCGCCGGTGCCGCGCGCCGAGTCGCGCACATAGAGCCGCTTCATTTCGCAGAAATCCGTCCCGTGGAGTGGCCGGACTGCGACGCAGCCCACCGGCTCGCCTGCAAGCTCCGCCAGCACCAGCACGCCGCGCGGCGGCGCATAGGCGCCTGGAAGCGATTCCAGCTCGTCCTCGAAGCCCTGATAGCCCAGGTCGA
Organism: Rhizomicrobium sp.; assembly: GCA_035255625.1. Classification (GTDB taxonomy): domain Bacteria; phylum Pseudomonadota; class Alphaproteobacteria; order Micropepsales; family Micropepsaceae; genus Rhizomicrobium. Next base: position 11,642 of record DATEZM010000170.1, read on the forward strand.
TGCCAATCCCGCCGGCATATTCGCGGAACAGGCTGACGACTGTGTCGAGATCGTCGAGGTTCGCCGGGCGCAAGTGGACGGTGCCTGTCATGTCAGCGGGTATGGTCTCCCCAACTCGCGCCGTCGGTGTGGTGGACGCGCGCGGCGGCGAGGACGGGCGGCGCCAGCAGGCGAGCGTTGATGCCCATGCGGTCGCGGGATGGATCGACCGGGCTCCAATGCGTGACGCAGCCGCATTCGGCGCAACGGTGGAAATAGAGCATGCGGTCGTTCCACTGGTAGGTGTGGGTCGCGACGTCTTCGGTAATGTGGACCTGTTTCGGCGAGTAATAGGCCCAGAGCGTGCCGTAACGGCGGCAGATGGAGCAGTTGCAGTCGGTTACCTGCTCGGGCGCAGTGTCGATTTCGATGCGGACTTTCCCGCAATGACAGCTTCCTTCGACCATCTGATCCTCCGAAACGCTTCGGGCGGTACGTTATCAGCGTGCCGCCCGATTCATGTCAGTACCGGTAGTGATCCGGCTTATACGGGCCGGCCTGCGGCACGCTGATGTAGTCGGCCTGTTTTGGTGAAAGCTGCGTCAGCCTGGCGCCAATCTTCTCCAGGTGCAGCCGCGCCACCTTCTCGTCCAGGTGCTTGGGCAGTGTGGAGACTTTCTTCTGATACTTGCCATTGGCGTTGAACAGTTCCATCTGCGCCAGCGTCTGGTTGGTGAACGACGCCGACATCACGAAGGAAGGATGACCCATCGCGTTGCCGAGATTCACCAGGCGGCCTTCCGACAGAAGAATGATCTTGTGGCCGTCCGGGAATTCGATCTCATCGACCTGCGGCTTGACGTTGCTCCATTTGAAATTGCGCAGGCCCGCGACCTGGATCTCGGAATCGAAGTGGCCGATGTTGCACACGATGGCGCGATCTTTCATGGCGCGCATGTGGTCGACGGTCAAAACGTCGACATTGCCGGTCGCGGTGACAAAGATGTCGGCGCGTGGCGCGGCATCGTCCATCGTGACAACCTCGTAGCCTTCCATCGCCGCCTGCAGGGCGCAGATCGGATCGACCTCCGACACCATCACGCGGCAACCGGCCTGGCGCAGTGATGCCGCCGATCCTTTGCCGACGTCGCCGAAGCCCGCCACCATGGCGACTTTGCCGGCCATCATGACATCGGTGCCGCGGCGGATGCCATCGACCAGGCTTTCGCGGCAACCATAGAGGTTGTCGAACTTAGACTTTGTGACGCTGTCGTTGACGTTGATCGCCGGGAAAAGAAGCTTGCCTTCCTTCTCCATGATGTAGAGCCGGTGTACGCCGGTCGTTGTCTCTTCCGATACGCCCTTGATGTTCTTGGCGAGCTCGGCGAACCAGCCCTTCGGCTTCTCCTTCAGCAGACGCTTGATGAGCGCGTAGAAGACTTCTTCTTCCTCGTTCTCCGGCTTGTCGAGGAAGGCGGTGTCGCCCTTTTCGGCGCGCAGGCCGTGATGGACAAGCATGGTGGCGTCGCCGCCGTCGTCCAGGATCATGTTGGGCGTTCCGCCGCCATGCCAATCGAACAGCCTGGCGGTATAGTCCCAATAGTCCTTTAGGCTCTCGCCCTTGATGGCGAAGACCGGCGTGCCGCCCGCGGCGATCGCGGCGGCGGCGTGGTCCTGCGTCGAATAGATATTGCACGACACCCAGCGTACGTCGGCGCCGAGCGCCTTGAGCGTCTCGATCAGCACCGCGGTCTGGATCGTCATGTGCAGCGAGCCGGCTATGCGCGCGCCTTTGAGCGGCTGCGCCTTTGCGAACTCGGCCCGCGTCGCCATCAGGCCGGGCATCTCGACCTCAGCCATCGCGATCTCCTTGCGGCCCCACTCGGCGAGGGAGATGTCTTTGACGACGTAGTCGGTGAAAGCGGCCATTGGCTGAGAATCCTTGAGCGAAGCGCGGGCGGTATAGCAGCGGCCGGAGAGCGCGGCAAGAAGGATATAAAGATATCTGCATATGCCGCTGGACGACCACTTATCCGGCTGATTCGAAAGGCTATTCTTCGCCGAACTTCGCTTCGGCTAACGCGACCATGGCGATCAGCGCTTCCTGCGCGTCGGAGCCTTCGGCAGTGATCTCGATCTGCGACCCCAGGCTCGCGGCCAGCATCATCAGGCCCATGATGGAGCGCGCGTTCACCGACTGACCGTCCTTGATCACCATGATCTCGGCGGCGAAGCGCGCGGCGGCCTCGACGATCTTGGCGGAGGCCCGCGCGTGCAAGCCGCGCTTGTTCGTGATCCGCACGGTTGCCGAGAGCGGTCCACTCATTCCTTGGCGACGCCCGCCAGGTCGGCAGAGCCGGCGCGCATGTATTTGCGGCCCGCGGCGATCGCCAGCTTCACGGCTTCGTCGAGCGGCAGCTTGTTGCGCACGTCGATCAGCTTGATGAGGCTGGGCAGGTTAACGCCGGCGAGCACTTCGATCTTGCCGCGCTCGAGAACGGTGAGCGCGAGATTGCAGGGCGTGCCGCCAAACATGTCGGTGGCGATCACCACGCCGCGGCCGACGTCGACCGAATTGGCGGCGGCTGCGATCTCGCGCTGGCGCCGCTCGATGTCGTCTTCGGGTCCGATGCAGACGGCGCGCAGATGGGTTTGCGGGCCCACCATATGCTCCATTGCCGCGATGAATTCCTGCGCGAGGCGGCCGTGGGTGACGAGTACGATACCGATCATGGGATGCCTCTGAGATATGCGAACGATAGCAAGGTTCAAGTGCCGGAACAGGCCTCAATTGCACTTGACAGGCGCGCGCCGGCCGGTTTGCCGCGACAGAGCCAGGGCGGCTGCAATCTTTTCCGGCGCCGACGGCTCGAATGCATTGAGCGAAATCAACCGCGGTTGACCGGCGCGCTGCAGGTTCAGCGGCTTGGGTGGCGTGTAGCGCCCGATTTCCGGCATCCGTTCGACTCGTCCGGAAAGATCGACGGCGAGCACGATGGTTGCAAACGGCACATGGTCCAGCCTCACGATTCCGACGCCGCGCACTTCCAGCAATCCGGCGATGGTGCGCGGCGCGCGGGCCACCAGCCGGCTGCGTTCGATCGAGAGATCGCAGCGGTCGTCGCTGACGAGTTCAGCGCCGCGCCCGATCAGGCGCAGCGCGAGGTCGGATTTTCCCGCGCCGCTCTTTCCCAGAAGCAGCACGCCGTGACGCCCGAGACGCACACAGGTCGCATGGATGTTCACGACCGATTTCATGCGCGTGCCAAAGGCAGTTCGACGGTGAAGCGGGCGCCGCCACTGTCGCGGTTCTCCGCCCATACGCGTCCGCCGGCGGATTCGGCGATCTGGCGGGCGATCGAAAGGCCCAGGCCGGAATTGTTGCCGAAATTCGCGGTCGGCCGCTCGGTGTAGAAGCGGTCGAAAATCTGTTCCAGATTTTCCGCCGGCACGCCGGGGCCGTCGTCTTCGACCAGAACATGCGCCAGCCCGCCCTCGGCCGTCGCCGTGACGAGCACCTTGCCGCCCTGCTTGCTGAACGAGACCGCGTTGTCGATCAGGTTGCGGAACACCTGGCCGAGTCTTTCGTCGCGTCCCAGCACAACGGCCTGCGGCGGCAAGTCGACGGACAGTTCGACGTCGACGCCCTTGGAGATCTCGGTGAAGCGATAGACCTCGATGATGGTCTCCAGCAGATGCGCCAGATCCACCGGCTCGCTGGTCTCGCGGCTCAGCTCGGCATCGAGGCGCGACGCGTCGGAAATATCGGTGATCAGCCGGTCGATCCTTTTGACGTCGTTGCGCACGATGTTCATCAGCCGCACGCGCTGCTCGTCCGTGGTGGCGCGCGCCAGCATCTCGACCGCGCTCTTGAGCGATGTCAGCGGATTCTTGAGCTCATGCGCCACGTCGGCCGCGAAACGCTCGATGGCGTCGATGCGGTCATAGAGCGCGCGCGTCATGCCTGCGAAACTGGCGGCGAGTTCGCCAATCTCGTCGTTCCGGCCCTCCAAGGTGGGGATGACGGCGCGCCCCGAATGACCACTGCGGACTTCATCGGCGGCGAGCGCCAGGCGCTGGATCGGCTCAGCGATGAAGCGCGCCAGGAACAGCGACGAAACCACCATCACCGCGACCGCGACCAGGAACACCTGGATCAGCGTGGCGCGTTCTTCGCGGATGATGTCGTCGATGTCGCCGCCTTCGGTGGAGACCAGAAGCACGCCATAGATCGCCTTGAAGCGTTGGATCGGCACGGCGACGGAGAGCACGAGCTTGTTGCGCTCGTCGACGCGTTCGGCGGTGGCGCTGTCGCCGCCAAGTGCGGTGGTGACTTCGCCATAGACGCGGCCATCGTCGCCGGCCTCGAAATAGGGCTGGAGCCGGGAAAACGGGCGCACGCCCATCACGCCTTCATAGACCCGGTTCAGATCGCTCTTCAGGCGGTCCCACCAGTCGATCGGCGGCAGGTCCTGGATCTGCACGACGTTGCGCGCCAGCAGATAGCGCGAGTCCACCAGCAGCCTTCCGTTGGTGTCGTAGAGCCGCGCCCGCAACCGCGACGGCGCGATGAGCTGGCGCAGCAGCGGCTTGGCCTGGCTCACGAACACCATGTGGTTGTATTCGTCGGTCGAATATTCGGCGAGCGTGGAGGCGACGATTTCCGCCTGTTGCTTGATACCGGAGATCCGTTCGTCGACCAGACTGGCGCGGTTGGTCTGCACGAAGAGCACGCCGGCGATCAGCACGACGAGCGCGAAGCCGTTGAACAGGATGATGCGCCTTGCGAGCGCGGAGAAGCGGGGCCGCCGGGGAAGTGCCGCCATTACGCGAATGCCCCGGCTTCAGCCCTCGCGATAGCGATAGCCGACGCCATAGAGCGTTTCGATGGCGTCGAAATCGTCGTCCACCACTTTGAATTTCTTTCGCAGGCGCTTGATGTGGCTGTCGATGGTGCGGTCGTCGACATAGACCTGGTCGTCATAGGCGGCGTCCATCAGGCTGTCGCGGCTTTTGACGAAGCCGGGGCGCTGCGCCAGCGCCTGGAGGATCAGAAATTCGGTGACGGTGAGGCGCACCGCCTTGCCGTCCCAGGTGCATTCGTGGCGCAGCGGATCGAGCGCCAGCTTGCCCCGCACCAGCGATTCTTTCTTGCCGTTCGGTCCGGGGCCAGCGCCCTTGTTGGCTTCGGCGCGGCGCAGGACCGCCTTCACCCGCTCCAGCAGAAGGCGTTGGGAGAAGGGCTTGCGGATGTAGTCGTCGGCGCCGGCATTCAGCCCCATCAATTCGTCGATCTCCTCGTCCTTCGAGGTCAGGAAGATCACCGGCAGGTCCGCGGTCTGGCGCAGCCGGCGCAGCAGCTCCAGACCGTCCATGCGCGGCATTTTGATGTCGAGAATGACGATGTCGGGCGGGTTGGCGGTCAGCGCGGTCAGCGCCGCGGCGCCGTCGGAGAAGGTGCGGACATGATAACCCTCCTGCTCCAGCAGCATGCTCACCGAGGCGAGGATGTTCTTGTCGTCGTCGACCAGCGCGATATTGGCCATGATTCGCAAGCCCTTGCAGCCGGGGCCAGTATAGGGCGCGGGCGGGCAAAGCAAAGCAGGCCGATTCTTCGCCGTGCGCACGCAAAAATAAGGCGGGCCACATCCGCCGGCGGAACGTCGTTCCCAATCAGCACGGCTGCACACCCGCCCCGGTCCATAGCTCGACAGGCTGGCCGGCCGTCATGGACGTCGCCACGACAATCGGCGCCTTCGCTTCACCACCTTGGTTTGCGCGGCAGCCGGCGAAAGGATGATCCCCACATGCGCGCCTTGCGATGTTCGAGGTCCTTCTGCCTTTGTCCGAACGGATGCGCACGAGCGCGCATCCTGACCTGTATGACGTCCCGCGAATTTCATCGGCCCACGCCGGCCCGGCCCCCGGCGTGTAACACCACCGGGATGGAAGCTCCTTCTTCAATGAAGGTTGAAATGGTTGCTACAACCATGAGTTCAAGTGGTGCGATAAAATATATTTTTACGGGAGATGGGCGCAGTGAATGCTCGGAGATGCCAGGCCAGGTTGCTACGGTTCTCTGGCATATGCTATGGCATATGCCATGAGTACCGAGCGCCACGTCAAGCTGTTCCGCAATGGCCGCAACCAGGCCGTCCGTATCCCCCGGGAGTTCGAGCTTCCCGGCGAGGACGCTGTCATGCGCCGCGAGGGCGACACGCTCGTCATTCGCGCGAAGCGCACGCCGACAACGCTCGACGAGTTTCTCGACACCCTCGAACCCACGGACGATCCCTTTCCCGAAATCGACGACCCGCCGACGAAACCGGAAGACATTTTTTGACCCGCTATCTGCTCGACACGAACATCGTGTCGGAGATCGCCCGTCATCCGCGCGGCCCATGCCGGATGCAGCTGCGGCGCGTCGGTCAGAGCAATTTCTGCACGAGCATCGTCGTCGCCGCGGAGCTGCGCTACGGCCTCGCCCGCACGAAATCGGCCCATATCGAGCACGCGATCGGCGGCACACTCGAACACCTGACGATCGAACCCTTCGAAGCGCCGGCGGACCAACACTACGCGGAAGTAAGAGCGTATCTCGAAGCGCGCGGCACACCCATCGGCCCGAACGATGTGCTGATCGCCGCGCACGCGCTCGCCCTCGGGTGCGTGCTGGTCACCGACAACGACAGCGAATTCTCGCGCGTGCCGGGACTCGTCGTCGAGAACTGGCTTCGTTAGCGGCGGCGCTCTATGCCGCCGTTCGATATGAGCGCGGCAGGGTTTTCAGTATGACTCCAAGCTATAATGTCATCGACTTGATCGACGATACGCAGGTCACTGTTTGAATTGGGCGGGAGGCTCCGATGAAGCTGTCATGGTGGATATTTGCGGCATTGATAGCGGTCGCCTGTCCATTGAACGCAAACGCGGATGATACAACACACTCGGTGGCCATTGGCGGTGCAGGCTCCGACAAGTGTGCTTCCTGGACAGAAGATCGCGGAGCCTCATCGGGACCAGCCAAGCAGGCCAGCGAGCGGAGAACCGAATGGATCTCCGGTTTTTTCTCGGCCGTCAATTTCTTCGCGGAGCCCAACGGCAGCCTGCACGGCGGCATCGATGATCGAGATGGGATGCTCGGATGGATTGATAATTATTGCCGGGAGCATCCAAGCGATCCGCTTTTCGTAGCGGCGGCGGATTTGGTCTTCGATCTTAGGAATCACCCTCGTCCATAAGCCAGAGCCATTCGATCCCCGCCGGTTTCGTTCGGCGTGCCGTTCTATGTACGTTACCGGCTGGGCTATCGGGACTCGCTGATTGCGCGGGTGATGACGCTGGAAGATTAGGGTCAGAGCAAAAAGCTCCTGCCGCTAACGAAACGCTGCAATAGGGAGTGGTCCTGGAGGCCGTGCGCCTACGACGCAGAATTTCTACTCTGACCCCAAATTCTTCCTCGAGAAGCAAGCCGCTGCGTTGCAGGCTGCCTCAGCAGAAAACTCCCAATGCACATGACGCGGCGAGGTAGGCCGCGAGCACCGCCAACCGGCGGCGATTGCCAGCCAGTATCCGATGCCAAAGCCGCGCTTGTTGCTTTCCAGAATTTCGGGCATGTGGACGAGAAACCAATCGCGTCTAGCTATTCAAACCGTAAACGGAATCGACGAGTTTCCCATCGC
>DATEZM010000171.1:0-6626 GCA_035255625.1 Rhizomicrobium sp.
AACTCGGCGATCTTCTGGCCGAACTGCTCTCGTTCGCGCGCGTAGGCGACGCTCTCGTCTATCAGCCGCTCGGCGACGCCGACGCACACGCCGGAAATGTGCAGCCTCCCGCGGTCGAGCACCTGCATCGCGACCTTGAAGCCCTCGCCTTCCGCGCCGAGCCTCAACGAGGCCGGCACCCGCGCATTGTCAAAATTCACGTCGCAGATATGAGCGCCCTGCTGGCCCATCTTCTTTTCCGGCTTGCCCACGGAAACGCCCGGCGTGTCGGCGGGCACGATGAAGGCTGAAATGCCGCCCGCGCCCTTGCGTTGCGGATCGCTGCGCGCCATCAGCGTGAACATGCCGGCACGGTTGGCGTTGGTGATAAAGCGTTTGGTGCCGTTGACGACATAATGATCGCCGTCGCGGATCGCAGTGGTGCGCACCGAAGCGGCATCGGAGCCGGCGCCGGGCTCGGTCAGCGCGAAGCTCGCGACCACCTCGCCGCTCGCCAGCTTCGGAAGCCATTCGGCCTTCTGCGCCTCGCTGCCGAACATCACCACGCCCTGGCTGCCAATGCCGACATTGGTGCCGATCACCGAACGGAACGCGGGTGAGGTGTGGCCTAGCTCCATGGCGACGAGGACTTCCTCTTCCATCGTGAGGCCGAGGCCGCCATATTCAACTGGAATGGAAAGGCCGAACAGACCGAGATCGCGCATCTGGGCGATCACACTGTCGGGAACGCGGTCCTCCTCGGACACCCTGGCTTCGATCGGCACACAGCTCTCGCGTACGAAGCGACGCACGGTATCGAGCAGCTGGTCGCGGGTTTCGATGTCGAGCGCCATTGCAGTCTCCCTGGTCGGCGGAAGACTAGCCATGCACGCATGGCATGGCGAGAGCTCAGTCGTCTAGGCGCGGCAGGTGGACCTCGACGACCAGGACTTGACCGACACTGATCACCAACGCTGCCACGTCAGGGGTCGAAGCTGTCGCGCGGCGTGTAGACGGAGATATTGAGCACGTGGTCGATGACAGTTTCGTCCGGCCCCATCGGCATGAAGACGCTTTCGCTGTACATATAGGGCTTGTTGGCGTCGCTGCGTTCCAGCCAGCCGCGGAACGCGTAGACGTCGCGACGACGCACGGCGCGATCGTACAGACTCTTCAGAACGGCCCCGTAGCCCGGTGAATATTTGTCGACGTCGCTGAGGCGCTGCCCCTGCATCGAATAGCCATGGCTGATGACATGGGCATCGCCAACAATGCGGAATTCGTAGTCCTGGCCGCCTTCGACAAGCCGAAGCAGCACGACGTTGCGCAAAAGCGGCGCGAGAGCACGTGGCCTCACGTCGCTTCGCGCCGGATAACTGCGCGCGCCCTTCAAGTCGCGCCAATAGTCGACGCCCTGGCGGACGATCGGACTCCCGATCGCCTCGATCTCAATGACGCCCGACGCACCCTCAGGGACGCTTTTCGGCAGGGTTACGAGACTGGGTGAACTCGACACGGTCATTTTCTTGATTAGTGTGGGCGTAGGCTGCGCCATGAGGGTTAACGGAGTACCAACGGCAGCCGCAAAAGACGGCAAGTCCATGCTCCTGTCGGTTGTCGACCAGTCGCCGATCCGCAAGAACGGTACGGCTTCAGACGCAGTGGCCGAGACCATCGCGCTGGCCAAGGCCTGCGACCGGCTCGGATATCACCGCTATTGGCTGGCGGAACACCATAACAGCAACTCCTTCGCCGGATCCTGCCCCGAGATCCTGATCGGCCGCGTCGCCCAGGAAACCAAGCGGATCCGAGTCGGCTCGGGCGGCGTCATGCTTACTCATTACAGCCCGCTCAAGATTGCCGAACAGTTCCGCATGCTCGACGTGCTCAACCCCGGGCGGATCGATCTCGGCCTGGGACGAGCACCGGGCTCCGACCAGCTGACATCGCGCGCACTGCAAGCCGGGCCGCAAGCCTTTTCTCTTGATGCGTTCCCGAGCCAGGTTTTTCTGCTCCGCCAATTCCTCGAGGATGCAGCGGGACGCGAAGAACTGCCCGCCGATCATCCCTATCGCGGCATCCACGCGATGCCGCGAAGCGACACGCCAGGACCGGAATTGTGGCTGCTGGGCTCCGGCATCCACAGCGCCGTCTACGCGGCTGAACTCGGTCTTCCCTTCAGCCACGCCTATTTCATCTCGACCGACAGCAGCGAGGACGCGGTCAAGGAATACCGCGAACGCTTCAGGCCAAGCATAGCCTGCCCGAGGCCGCGCGTTTCGCTTGGCGTCGCGGCGCTGGTCGGCGAGACGGAAAAAGAGGCGCAGCGGCTGGCAGCCTCGCGAAATTTGTGGGTGGTGCGGCTGTTGAGCGGCAGGCCCATCCCGTTCCCATCGCCCGAAGAGGCGGCCGCTCAGCCACTGACGCAGCAGGAAGAAAAGCTGCTCGCGAGCGTCGCCCGTCGCTCCATCGTCGGTACCAAGGAGCAGGTCCGCGAACGCCTTACCGCGCTCGCCGATGCGCATGGCGCTGACGAGCTCGTCGTCGTCACAATCACTTTCGACTTTGCATCGCGGCTCCGGTCCTATGAGCTGCTCGCGGAGGTGTTCGGACTGACGCCGCTCAATTGAACGGCAAAAGTCCAATCATCGACCCGGTCAGCCCGCTCGCCATCGTGCCGGAAACGATGGCACGCATCGCCAATGGCACGATCTCGTCGCGCCGACCCGGGATCAGCGTTCCGAACCCTGCGATGAGAATGCCGACGCTGGCGAAGTTGGCGAAACCGCACAGGCAATAGACCATGATCTGCGTGGTGCGCGGATCGAAGGTACGGGCCGGCATTGCTGCAAGGTTCGAATAGGCGATGAACTCGTTGAGGATGGTCTTGACGCCGAGCAAGCTACCCGCCTGCACCGCCTCGCGCCACGGCACGCCATAAAGCCACACCACCGGCGCGAACAGCCAGCCGAGGATGCGCTGCAAGGTCAGCGGCGCGCCATAGACCGGCGGGACATGGCCGAGGATCGAATTGATAATAGCTACGAGCGCCACGGTCACGATCAGCATGGCGACGATCTGGAGATAAATGTTCAAGCCGTCCTGGGTGCCGCGCGCCATCGCGTCCATGGTCGAATGGTATTTGTGGCTGGGATCGGTCTCCGACATGTCGGTCACGGCGTCACCGGGCACCATGATGCAGGCCACAACGATCGCTGCCGGCAGCGACATCATAGAGGCGACCAGGATATGGCCGAGCGCGCCGGGCAGTACATGCGCCAGCATGTTCGCGTAGACCACGAACACGGTGCCAGCGACCACGGCGAGGCCGGTGGTCATCAGGATGAAGAGCTCGGTGCGAGTGATCTTTGCCAGATAAGGCCGCACCACGAGCGAGCCTTCGATATTGCCGAGGAACACCGTTGCCGCGGCGCCAAGACCCACCGCGCCGCCGATCCCCAGCGTGCGCCTGAGCACAAACGCCATGGCGCCGACGATCAGGGGCAGGACGCGCCAATACCACAGGATCGCCGAGAGTGCTGAGACGATGATTACCAGCGGCAGGATGGCGAAGGCGAAATTCGTCAACCGGGCCGGGTCGGCGACGCTTGGCGGAAAGGGCGACGGTCCGCCGCCGATGAAGCCGTACACGAAACCAGTGCCGGCACGAGTCGCATCGGTCAGCACGCCGACTACACCGTTGAGTCCAAACAGCGCATCGCGCGCGATCTGAACCTTGAGCAAAAGGATCGCGATGCCTGCCTGCAGCGCTATGCCGACAATCGCAATCCGCCAGGGAAAGGCGCGGCGATTCTCAGAAATCAGCCAGGCGACGAACAGAATGGCGAAGATGCCTAGGGCCGACTGCACATGCAGCCCAAATGGCTGAAGCGACTCGATATAACCCATGCCATCCCCCGAAGCGAAGCGGCAGCTTACGGGAAAACCACTCGGGGGGAAGTCTTAGGCGGCAAGGAGCTATATGGTAGAAGGCCGCGCGCGGGCGGCTGTCTCGCGATGGGGCGGGAATGTCGGCAATTGAAGTCATTGCGGCGATTCTGGGCGTGGCGAATGTCACGCTCCTTGTGCGCCGGAGCATCTGGAACTATCCCTTCGGCATTGCCTCGGTCGCGTTCTACGTTATCGTATTCCGCGACAGCCTGCTCTATTCCGATGCGCTGTTGCAGGTGTTTTTCTTCGTCGTGCAGATATACGGATGGTGGAACTGGTACCACGCCCGCGACGCCGAAGGGCTGGCCCGGGTGGAGATCCTGTCGAACCGGGCTCGCGCTGTATGGCTGAGCGTGATTGTCGCCGCGACCTTGGCGGAAGGCTGGTATCTTGCGCACTACACCAGCGATGTGGCCCCTTGGATGGATGCCAACACGACGGCAGTCAGCGTGGTGGCGCAGTACCTCTTGTCGGTCCGCAAGATAGAAAACTGGATCCTGTGGGTAGCGACCGACGTGGTCCAGATCGGGCTCTATGCCTGGAAGGGTCTGTATCCGACGACCGTGCTCTATACTATCTATCTCATTCTGAGCGTCGTCGGCTTTCTGGAGTGGCGCCGGCAGTTGGCGACGAAGGCGCCCGCAACCGCATGAGGACTGTGTGCCTGCATGGGCCGGAATCCACGGGCAAGACAACTCTTGCAAGCCAACTTGCGGAGCATTTCGGGGCCGTCGCGGTACCGGAATATGGCCGACTCTACTGCGAGATTTTCGGCAATGACTGCGACATGGAAGACCTTCGTGCCATTCGCCGCGGGCACGAACTGCTCGCCCGCGCGGCGCGTCGCAAGGCAAAGGATCTGATCGTGTTCGACACCGACGCGGTCATGACCGCGGTGTGGGCCGACGTTCTTCTCGGCCAGCGGCCCGACGATCTCGACTGCATCGACGATCCCGCCGATCTCTATCTCCTTTGCGATATCGATGTGCCCTTCGTGGCCGACGGCATCCGGTACTTCCCCGACCAGGTGACGCGGGCGAAGATGTTCGCCCAGACGAAACGCGAGCTCGAGCGGCGCGGCCTACCCTTCGTCACGATCGCGGGCTCGCGCTTCATCCGCCTGAAAACCGCGATCGACGCCATCACAACGCGCTTTCCAGAATTCGCGGCGTCATGAGCACCGCCGACCGCCCTGCAGAAATCCGCGCGCTGGCCGGCGCGCGCGCCATCCCGCCCCTGATCCTGGTGCTCTATCATTTTTGCGAAGGGCATCACTATCGCAACTTCAAGCCCTTCGACTTGCTGGTCGGTCACGGATATTTGTGGGTCGAGTTCTTCTTCGCGCTATCTGGCTTCATCCTCACTTATGTCTATGCGGAGCGCGCGGCCGCATTCTGGCGCGGGCGAGTCTACAAGGATTTTCTGATCGCGCGGCTCGCGCGACTCTATCCGCTGCACCTGGCGATGCTCTTTTTCGTCCTCTTCCTGATGCTGGTACTCAACGGCATTGCCGATGCAACAGGCACCGTCTCGATCTTTCAGGAGAAGTACCACCCGATCGTTACGGTGCCGACCTTCATCGCCAATCTGTTCCTGGTTCAGGCGTGGAACATCTTTCCTTATCTATCGTGGAATGGCGCGAGCTGGTTCGTCAGCGTCGAGTTCCTGCTGTGCCTACTGTTTCCGGTCTATCTGCTGCTCGCGCGCCGCGGGTGGTTTTCCGCCATCGGGCTGATCGCGGCTGGAATAGCGGGCCTCGCCTACCTTTCGTTCACCGCCAAGCACGGTCTCGACATCACCTTCCACAACGGCATCTTCCGCGGCATGAGCGCCTTTGCCTGCGGCGTGGGAATATGCGCGCTTTATCACGAGACAAAGCCGTTCGCCGACCGCCTATCGGACGCCGCAATCTCCGCCCTGCAGCTTGCCGTTCTGGTGTGGTGGGGCTTCGGCACCTTCGACAATGGCTGGTCGCACACGCCGCGCGACATTTACTCGGTCATGCCGATGCTGGCTCTGGTGTATGCGCTGAGCTTCGACCGCGGCTTCGCGGCGCGTTTTTTCCAGTCACAGCCGCTGCTCAAGCTCGGCGAGTGGTCCTATGCGATTTACATCGGGCAGACCGCTTGGCTGCAGCTCATCCGGGTGTTCGAGCGCGCCTATCCGCCGGACAACACGCTGGTATTCGGCATCCGTTTTGCCGACCTCATCTGGTGGCCGGAGCCTTTCTCGCTGCTGGCCGTCTGCATTCTCTGGGGCTGGTTCCTCTGTACCTACGTCGAAATCCCCGCCAACCGCACGCTGCGGGGGATGTTCGCTTGACCCGCGAGGGCGCCATGCGCCATCACTCCGCCAGCCCAACCTGAGAGGAAATCCGCATGACCATCGAGTTCAAAGGCAAAGTCGCCATCGTCACGGGCGCGGGCGGCGGCCTCGGGCGCACCCACGCGCTGGAACTGGCGCGGCGCGGCGCCAAGGTGGTGGTCAACGACCTGGGCGGTGCCGTCGACGGTACCGGCGGAAATTCCGCCGCGGCCGAAGCGGTGGTGAAGGAGATCACCGACGCCGGCGGCGAAGCGATCGCCAATGGCGCCTCGGTCAGCGACGATGCGGGTGTCGATCACCTCGTCAAGCAGACGATGGACAAATGGGGCCGGGTCGACATTCTTGTCGCCAACGCCGGCATCCTGCGCGAC
>DATEZM010000172.1:0-5244 GCA_035255625.1 Rhizomicrobium sp.
CAAAAAGCGCTTCAAATTCACCGCGACCGGCAAGATCAAGACGCACCAGGTCGGCAAGCGCCACCGGTTGATCAACAACTCGCCGGCCCGCACGCGTGATCTGCGCGGCACCGCCCTGCTCTCGGAGTCCGAAACCCGGCGTGTCAAGCGCTGGATGCCCTATGGCGGGGGGTTCTGAGCCATGTCACGCGCGCCCCGTTCCGTACCCAGCCACGCCCGTCGCAAGAAGGTCCTCAAGGCCGCCAAAGGCTTCTATGGCCGCCGCAAGAACACCATCACCTCGGCCAATGCCGCGGTCGATCGCTCGCTGCAGCACAACTACATCGGCCGCAAGGAGAAGAAGCGGAATTTCCGCGCGCTCTGGATCCAGCGCATCAATGCCGGCTGCCGCCTCAACGGCATCACCTATAGCCGATTTATCAGCGGGCTCGCCAAAGCGGGTATCGAGATCGACCGCAAGGTCCTCTCCGATCTCGCCACGCACGAGCCCGTGGCCTTCAAGGCCCTGGTGGATCAGGCCGGCGCCAGCGCGTAGTTTAGCCTCGTATCCACCTCCTGTAACACTCGTCATCGCCGGCCTTGTGCCGGCGACCCATGAACACCATCGTGCAGTTGTGTTTGTGGGTGTCCGCCGAGAGGGCGGCCATGGCGGATCGGAGAAAGTGGATTTGCAATGTCCGACATCCAATCGCTTGAGCGCGACATTCTAAGCGCGGTCCTTGCCGCGCCGGACGACGCCGCTCTCGAACAGCTGCGTGTCGCGGCACTCGGCAAGAAGGGTACGATCAGCGAGTTGCTGAAGACACTCGGCGCGATGGATGCCGAGGAGCGCAAGGCGAATGGCCCGCTGTTCAATGGCCTGCGCGACCGGGTCGCCGCAGCGATCACGACGCGCAAGGCGGCGCTGGCCGACGCCACGCTGAACGCGCGCCTTTCGAACGAGAAGGTCGACGTCACCCTCCCCCCGCGCCCGGAGCCCGATGGCACTATCCATCCCGTCAGCCAGGTGCTGGACGAGATCACGGCGATCTTCGCAGATCTCGGTTTCGGCATCGCGGAAGGACCGGACGTCGAATATGACGATTACAACTTCACCAAGCTGAACATCCCGCCGGATCACCCGGCGCGCGAGATGCACGACACATTCTATATCGCCAGGCAGGCCGACGGCTCGCGCCACATCCTGCGGACCCACACCTCGCCAGTGCAGGTGCGCACCATGCTCAAGCAGAAGCTGCCGATCCGCGTTATCGCGCCCGGCCGCACCTATCGCGTGGACAATGACGCGACGCATACGCCGATGTTTCACCAGCTCGAAGCGCTGGTGATCGACGAGAAGACCCATCTCGGCAATCTGAAATGGGTGGTCGAGGAATTCTGCAAGGCGTTCTTCGAGATCGACAACGTCACCTTGCGCGCGCGCCCGAGCTTCTTCCCCTTCACCGAACCGTCGGTGGAATGGGACATGCGCTGCGACCGCTCTGTGCCCGGCAAGATCACATTCGGCACCGGCAGCGACTGGCTCGAGCTGGGCGGTAGCGGCATGGTGCATCCCAATGTGCTCGATATGTGCGGGATCGACTCCGCCAGGTACCAGGGTTTCGCCTTCGGCTTCGGGCTCGACCGCATGGCCATGCTGAAATACGGCGCGCCCGACTTGCGGCCATTCTTCGAGAGCGATGTGCGGTGGCTGCGCCATTACGGCTTTGCAGCGCTCGATCTTCCCACGCTGGACGGGGGATTGAGCCGATGAAGTTCACGCTCTCCTGGCTCAAGGCACCGCTCGACACCGATGCGGATGTCGAAACCATCGCCGACAAGCTCACCTCCATCGGCCTCGAGGTCGAAAGCATCGAAGATGCCGGCGCGCGACTGAAAGCCTTCACGGTTGCCGAGATCGTGTCGGCCGAGAAACATCCCAATGCCGACAAGCTGCGCCTGTGCATGGTCAATGCCGGCGATGCCGCGCCGCTGCAAATTGTCTGCGGCGCGCCGAATGCGCGCGCGGGCATCAAGGTGGTACTGGCGCGTCCCGGCACCGTCATCCCCGTTACCGGCGAGGCGCTCAAGATCGGGACCATTCGCGGCATCGAATCGCGCGGCATGATGTGTTCGGCGCGCGAGTTGCTGCTCGGTGAGGAGCATGACGGCATCATCGAACTGCCGGCCGATGCCAACGTCGGTGACAAGGCGGCCGCGGCGCTCGGGCTTACCGATCCCGTGATCGACGTTTCGCTCACGCCAAACCGGGGTGACTGCACCGCGGTATACGGCATCGCGCGCGATCTCGCGGCATCCGGCCTCGGCCGGCTGCGCGAGGGCGACCTGTCGCCGATGCCGGGCAAATTCGTCTCGCCGATCACGACGGCGGTGGAAGCGAACGCGGCGCCGATGTTCGCGGGGCGTCTGATCCGCGGCGTGAAGAACGGCTCGTCGCCACAATGGCTGCAGGACTGGCTGAAGGCTGTGGGACTGCGTCCCATCTCGGCGTTGGTCGACATCACCAACTTCCTGTCGCTCGATCGCGGGCGGCCGCTGCACGTGTTCGATGCCGCGAAGCTGAAAGGCAATCTGCGCGCTCGCCATGCGAAGGACGGCGAGCAGATCCTGGCGCTGGACGGCAAGACCTACACGCTCGATCCGACGATGGTGGTGATCGCCGACGATGCCGGTGCGCAAGGAATCGGCGGCGTCATGGGCGGCGAGGACACCTCCTGCACCGCCGCGACCACAGACGTGTTCGTGGAATCGGCGCTGTTCGATCCGATCTCCATCGCACGCACCGGCCGTAAGCTCGGCATCGTCTCGGATGCACGCTACCGCTTCGAGCGCGGTGTCGATCCGGAATTCGTGCTTCCGGGCCTCGAACTCGCGACCAGGATGATCCTGAATTTCTGCGGCGGCGAACCGTCGGAGGTCGTGGTTGCCGGTGCGCCGCCGGCGTGGAAGCGCACCATCGACTTCGACCCGAAACATGTCGCTCGCCTTGGCGGCATCGACGTGCCGAAGGAGGAACAGGTCGCGATCCTGAAGCGCCTCGGCTTCGCGGTCGAAGACGCCGGCGCGAGGCTGAAGGTCTCGCCACCGTCCTGGCGCAACGACATCCATCTTTGCGTCGACCTCGTCGAAGAGATCGTTCGCATTCATGGCCTGAACAAGGTGCCGTCGGCTCCGATGGAACGTGTACATGCCGTCGCCAAGCCCGTGCTGACACCGGCGCAGCGCCGCCTCCGCACCATGCGCCGGAAACTCGCGGCCCGCGGCTTCAACGAGACGATCGGTTTTTCCTTCATCCCGCGGGCTCATGCGGCGCTGTTCGGCGGTGGCGACGATGCGCGCCAGGTCGAGAACCCTATTGCCGCCGATCTCGATGCGCTCAGGCCAAGCGTGCTGCCGTCCCTGTTGGCCGCCGCGCAGCGAAACGTCGCGCGCGGCTTCGACGACCTGATGCTGTTCGAGATCGGAGCACAGTTCATCAGCGGCATGCCGGAGGCTCAGGCGACGGTCGCCGCCGGCATCCGTACCGGTGAAGGGGCGCGCAGCTGGACCAAGTCCACACATCCTGCCGACGCGTTCGATGCCAAGTCGGACATACTGGCCGTTCTCGAAGCCGCGATGGGTGGCACCATGACCGCGCCGGTGAAGGCGGACGCGCCCGGCTGGTATCACCCCGGCCGCTCCGGGACGCTCGCGCTCGGTCCCAAGGTGCTCGCCACCTTCGGCGAATTGCACCCCAGGGTGCTGGCGGTATTTGGCCTCAAAGGTCCGGTCTCAGCATTCGAAGTCATCCTCGACGCCATTCCTGAGTCCAAGGCGAAGAGCAAGGCACGGCCGCTTTTCGCGCCCTCGCCCTATCAGGCGATCGAGCGCGATTTCGCTTTTGTAGTGGATGCTGCGGTGAGCGCCGACGAGGTGTTGCGTGCCGCGAAAGGCGCCGAGCGCAACCTGATCGAGCAGGCGGCGATCTTCGACGTCTACGAAGGCAACGGCGTTCCGGAAGGCAAGAAATCGCTGGCGATTTCGGTGCGCATCCAGCCGAAGGACCGCACGCTCACAGATCCGGAGATCGAGGCGCTGGCGCAGAAAATCGTCGCCGCGGTCGCCAAGGCAACGGGGGCGAGCTTGAGGACCTGACGGGCGCCACAATCCCGCCAAATCGGCGTACAACGCTCTGCACTCTGACGGGAGGGAGCGATGATCCAGCGGTACGATCTCGTTATTGTCGGCGGTTCATTCGCCGGGCTCGCTTGCGCGCGCACGGCGGCGCTTAAGGGTCTGAAGGTTGCGGTCGTCGACTCCAAGACCGAGCCCGGCGCACGGGTGCGCACCACCGGCATTGTCGTCAAGGAAGCGAGTGACGATTTCGATCTGCCGGCGCGGCTGATGCGCAAGGTGCGCGGCGTTCGCCTTTATGCGCCGAACGACCGCTCGATCGATCTTTCGGCGCCTGGCTATTTTTTCCAGGCGACCGACACGGCGAGCGTGCTGCGCTGGATGGCGGGCGAGGCGGAACGCGCCGGCGCCACGATGCTGTTCGGCCGCAAATTCGAGACGGCGATCGAGCATGCGCGCGGCGTGGCGCTGCCCTCGCTCGATCTGCATGCGAGTTTCCTGATCGGCGCCGACGGCGCGCGCAGCCGGGTCGCCGAAATCTTCGGCCTCAGCCGCAACACACGATTCCTCGCCGGCATCGAAATCGAATGCGAACCTCTGGCCGGTCTCGACGGTCGCTTCCTGCATTGCTTTGCCGACAGCCGCATCGCGCCAGGCTACATCGCCTGGGTGGTGCCGGGCGTGGACTCGACCCAGATCGGCGTCGCCGCGCGGCGGCCTGCCAGGCCCGATCTCGGCGAGTTGCTGCAGCGGCTGAAGAGCATTTGCGACATCAAGGAAATTCGCGTGCGCCAGCGACGCAGCGGTCTCATCCCGACCGGCGGCACGCTCGCCCAGCTCGGCACCAACCGCGTGCTGCTGGTCGGCGACGCGGCCGGCATGGTGTCGCCGGTGACCGGCGGCGGCATCCATCTGGCGCTGAATTTCGGCCGCCGGGCGGCGCAGCTCGTCTCCGATTATCTGAGCGATCGCGGCCCGCATCCGGTGGCGCAATTCGCGCGCGAGGCACCGCGCTATCGCTCCGCGCTTGCGATGCGCCGCGTGCTCGACGCCGCACCGCCCAATGCGCTGATCAATGCTTTCCTGATGACATCCCCGATGAAGGCGCTGGCGCAGCGCCTCTATTTCCAC
>DATEZM010000173.1:0-3092 GCA_035255625.1 Rhizomicrobium sp.
AGCTTGCTCTATTCGACAGGCTCGCCACGTTGTGTGCCGATCCCGATGCGCATTTCGATAAACTGCGTAAGCTCTATGCCTCCGACGCCGCGCTCCGAGTCCCGGCGCAGGTCTTCAACGCGCTGCGCCAGCGGATGGAAGACGTCTAGCGTTTCTTCTGCGGCGCAACCGCCTTCAGGAACAGCCGCGTCACGCGCTGCGCATGCGTGTCGATCATTTCGTCGGTGACCTTGTCGACCAGCCGGTAGCCCAACCGCATCGACCACTCGCCCTGCGCCATTGCGACGAACGTCGATGCGATCTCGTAAGGATCGTCGTCGAATTCGATCACGCCGAGCTGCTGGCACCATTCGATGTAGCGCACGAAATTCTTGCGCTCGTCGGCGATCGCCTCGCCCATGCCGCGCGCCAGCGCCGGCGCGCCAGCGCCAGCCGAGGCGGCCGCCCGGTTCAGCGGCTCCATCGCCACCAGCATCTTCACGATGTCGCGCGCGATCACGGGAAGGACGTTTGCGGGATGCGGATCCTTCTGCACCGCCGCCGACGCATGCGTGCCCAGGCTGTTGAGCCGCGCTTCGAACACGGCGCGAAACAGCGTCTCCTTGTTCACGAACCAGGAATAGAGCGTCTCTTTTGACGCTTTGGCGCGCCGGGCGATCGCCTCCATCGAGGTCCCGGAAAACCCCTTGGCCGCGAATTCGAGCAACGCCGCGTCCAGGATTTCCCGGCGCCGCGCGTCCTTGTCCGGTCTGATTGCGGTTTCTGCCATGGCTTCCTTTGAGCTTGCGTACCGTACCGTTCGGTACTACAAGCCGTACTTGAGAGTACGGCAATCACTTTGGAGTCGCAAGATGGACGCCGCCGTTCGAACCGAATCTCCCGTCAGGGCGGATGATACCTACAGCGTGCCGGTGGGCTATCTGCGGGCCGTCATCACCTTTCTTGTCGTCGTCCATCATTCGCTGATCGCCTATGTCGGGGCGCCCGCATCGCACCAGTTCGCCGGTGGCGCGATGCTGTGGCGGGCCTTCCCGGTGGTCGATAGCGCCCATTGGGCGCCGTCCGGCACAATCGTCGGGATCAACGACGTGTTCTTCATGTCGCTGATGTTCCTGATCTCCGGCCTGTTCGTGAGCCACAGCGTGGCGCGCAAAGGCAGGGCGGCCTATCTGCGCGACCGCATCGTGCGGCTCGGCGTGCCGTTCCTGTTCTGCGCGCTCGTGATTGTTCCGGCCGCTTACTACTTCGCTTATCTCCAGTCGGGCGACGCGCCGGGGCTCGAGAACTATTGGCACGCCTGGCGGCAGATCGGCTACTGGCCGACGGGCCCCGCCTGGTTCATCTCGCTGCTGCTGGCGTTCGACATCGTCGCGGGCGCGCTGTTCCTGATCGTGCCTTCGTGGCCGACGCGTATCGGGCGGCTGACCGCCAATGCCGGCGAGCATCCCTGGCGGTTCTTTGGTTTGCTGCTCGTGGCCTCGGCAATCGCCTATCTGCCGCTCGCCATCGCGTTCGGTCCGAGCATCTGGACCTATTGGGGCTTCTTCCAGTTTCAGACGGCGCGTCCGCTTCATTACTTTATCTACTTCGTCATCGGCGCCGGGCTCGGCGCGTTCGGCCTGCACGCGGGATTGCTGTCGCCGGAAGGACGCCTCGCCAAACGCTGGTGGCTGTGGGTGTTGGCGGCATTCGGATCGCTCGTGGTGGGGACCGGCATCCTGATCGGTGCGCTCACCGCCAAGGGCCCTGCTCAGCAAATCTGGATCGACGTCGGCGATGTCACCTTCGTCCTGAGCTGCGGCACGCTCTGCTTCGCGCTGCTCGCGATCTTCCTGCGCTTCGTCAAGCGTGCGAACCGCGTGATGGATAGCCTGTCGCGCAACGCCTACGGCATTTATGTCGTGCACTATGCCTTCGTCGCGGCCGTGCAATACGCGCTGCTGACGCAACCTCTGCCAGGGGCAGCCAAGGCCGGGATCGCGATCGCGGGCGCGCTCGCCGCCTCCTGGATCACGACAGCGGTGCTCCGCCGCATCCCGCTCGTTTCATATCTGGTCGGAAGATAAGGCGCGGCGTATGCTGAACCTCTCAAGGGGGAGAGGGCCATGAAAGCCATCGTCATCGCGTTCGCCGCGTTCACCATGTTGTCCGGCGCGGCGCTTGCCGCGGATAGTGACGACACCGCGCCGGTCGAGGCGCCGGTGATCCCCGACGACGCGACCTTCGATGCCCAGTTCCAGTGCCCCGAGACCATCACCGGCTCCGATGAGCGCATTGAGGAATATGCCCGCTATGTCGCCTGGGTGCGCACCGCGCATCCCGACTGGAATTTCCGGAAGCGGCTCGACGTGCGCTACGGCCTGTTGAAGCACCATGCCTGCGTAGGCACGCTGGCGAATATCGCGATCAGCGGACGGCCGGTTTTCAGGCCCTAATTCCACCGCCCATTCACCAGGCTCCGGCGCCCGGCTGGCAAAGCCGGACCGCTTCTCTTATATCCCCTTCATCCTTTGGAGGTTTTCACGCGTGGCCCAGCCCTGGTCCCCGCAAAGCTGGCGTTCCAGGCCGATCCGTCAAGTTCCGGACTATCCGGACAAGGCGGCTCTGGCGGCGGTGGAAGCGCAGCTGAAGACCCATCCGCCGCTGGTGTTCGCCGGCGAGGCGCGCAACTTGATGTCGAGCTTGGCGCAGGTCTCGGAGGGCAAGGCGTTCCTGCTCCAGGGCGGCGATTGCGCGGAGAGCTTTGCGGAGTTCACCGCCAACAACATCCGCGACACGTTCTGCGTCTTCCTCAGCATGGCGACCGTGCTGACCTTCGCAGCCAATCTGCCAGTGGTAAAGATCGGCCGCATCGCCGGCCAGTTCGCCAAGCCGCGCTCCTCGGCCGTGGCGACTCAGGGCGAGACCACCCTGCCGTCCTATCGCGGCGACAACATCAACGGCATGGGCTTCGACCTGACCGAGCGTACGCCCGATCCGGAACGGCTGCTGCGCGCCTACAACCAGTCGGCCTCGACGCTCAACCTGCTGCGCGCCTTCGCCGGCGGCGGTTACGCCGACCTGCACAACATCCACCGCTGGACCCTGGGCTT
>DATEZM010000174.1:0-6914 GCA_035255625.1 Rhizomicrobium sp.
GAGACAAGTCAAACTTGCGGACTGAATCGTCAAAGGCTGGGAAGCGGTGCATTCGTGCAACTGTCACCGTGCAAGCCACCCACCATCGACCGGGATGACCACGCCGTGCAGATAGTCGGCGGCGCGGGACGACAGAAACACCGCTGCACCGCCGATATCGTCGGGATTGCCCCATCGTCCGGCCGGAATGCGCTCGAGAATCTGACGGTTGCGCGTCTCGTCCTTTTGCAAAGCGGCAGTGTTGTTGGTCGCGATATATCCCGGCGCGATCGCATTAACGTTGATGGATCTGGGCGCCCATTCGTTGGCGAGAATCCGCGTCACTCCCGCCAATCCGCTCTTCGCCGCGGTGTAGGACGCGACGCGGATGCCGCCCTGAAACGACAACAGCGACGCAATATTCACGATCTTGCCGCCCTCGCCTTGCGCCAGCATCTGCCGGGCCGCCGCCTGGCAAAGGAAGAAGACGGACTTCAGATTGACGTTCATAACCGCGTCCCAGTCGGCTTCGGTGAAGTCGAGCGCTTCGGCGCGGCGAATGATCCCGGCATTGTTCACAAGGATATCGAGCCGTCCGAGCCGCCTGACTGTTCCAGCGATCACCGCGGGAATGGCGGATGTCGATTCGAGGTCGGCATCGATCGCGAGAAACTTGCGGCCAATCTTGCGGATCTCGGCTTCGGTCTCCGTAGGCGCGCTGCGGCCGACCACAACGATGTCCGCGCCGGCTTCGGCCAGAGCGACGGCGATTGCCCGGCCGATGCCGGTATTGGCGCCCGTCACGACGGCGACCTTGCCGGAGAGATCGAACGGGCCGGTGCTCATTTGAGTTGGCAGATGTCGAGCACGTTCATGTCGGTGTAGTCGAGGTTCTCGCCACCCATTGCCCAAATGAACGTGTAGTTCGCCGTGCCGGCGCCCATGTGGATCGACCAGGGCGGCGAAATCACTGCCTGCTCGTTCTCCATCACGATGTGACGCATGGACTCCGGTTCACCCATAAAGTGGAACAGGCGGTCTTCGGGCTTCAGTCCGAAATAGAAATACACCTCGGAACGGCGATCATGCAGATGGGGCGGCATGGTATTCCATACGCTCCCCGTCTTGAGCACCGTCACGCCAAGCAGAAGCTGCGCCGATTTGCAGGTGGCCGGCACGATGTACTGGTAGATCGTGCGCTCGTTCGAAGTCGCGAGCGCGCCGCGCTCGAGCGGCACGGCTTTGTCGATCGAGATTTTCTTCGTCTCGAAGCGCGCATGTGCAGGCGTCGAGACCAGATAGAACTTGGCCGGATTCGCAGCATCGGCAGATGCGAAAGTGACGTCGGCGCTCCCCATGGGGATATAGAGACCGTCGCGCGGCTGCAGCTCGAAAACGGTGCCGTCGACGCCGACGCGGCCGGCGCCTCCACCGACATTGATCGCGCCCATCTCGCGCCGTTCGAGGAACGGCTTACCGCGCGCAGACTCCGGTGCATCCTGCGTCGGCAGCTTGATGGTGCTTTTCACCGGCTCGGCGCCGCCAACCACGAAACGCTCATAGTGCAGATAGTGGAGCGACACCTTCTCGGGCGCGAAGAGCCCCGTCATGAGATAACGGTCGCGCAGCGCCTGGTTGTCGACGCCCTGCATGCTGTCGGGGTGGGTGGCATGGATGATTTTGTCGTACATCGGGCTCTCCATTGCCGCTTTGGTAACCGGTGTCAAAGCCCTGCGCAAGCGCGCCACGTTATGCCGGTTTGGTCGCCGAATCGCGAACCACAAGCGTCGGAATAACCTCGGCGGAAGTGGCCGGCTCGCCCTTGCGTTCCTTCTGCGTCGCCAGGAGTTTTTCCGCCGCCATGCGGCCCATGTCGCGGATGGGAAGCTTGATGGTCGTGAGCAGCGGCCACACCCGGTCGGCCATCGGGCTGTCGTCGAATCCGACGACCGAAAGATCCTTCGGGATGTCGAGCCCTGCCTCGCGCGCCGCCTTGTAGACGCCAAGCGCCATCTCGTCGTTGCCGGTGAATATGGCCGTCGGCCGCTCGTCGGCGGCGAGCAAAGACTTGGCCGCCGCATATCCCGTTTCGAAGGTGTAGCCCGCCTCGCGATCGAATTTGCGCTCGAGCTTGAGGCCGCTCTCGGCGAGTCCTTCGCTGAATCCGCGCCGCCGCTCATGCGCGGAACGGAACGTCGCCGGACCGGAGATGTGGGCGATCTTTTTGTGCCCGAGATCGGCGAGGTAGCGGGCGGCACTCTTGCCACCTGTATGGTCGTGCGTGACGATCATGGTTTCGCGCGGTCCAAGGGACACCGACGCGATGCGCACATAGGGACAGTCGATCTCATCGAGCAGGCGGATCAGCCGCTCATCCTCCGACATCGAGGGCGGCAGGATGACGCCGAACAGCTTCTGGCGCTCGACGAAATGACTGATGTCCTCCAGGAAGGTCGGACTGGCGCGCTCGTTGGGGCGGATGACGAGCTCGAAGCTCGTCCCGCGCATCGCGTCGAGGATGCCTTGCTGCATGTTGACGATATATTGCGCGCTGGGATTGTCGTAGATCATGCCGATCAGGAAGGCACGACGAAACGCAAGGCCACGCGCCTGCGGATCGGGCGTGAAGCCGATGTCGCGGATGATCTCACGGACCTTCTCCCGCGTCTCCGCCCGCACGAAAGGCGACTCGTTGATGACGCGCGAGACTGTCTTCTTCGACACCCCGGCGAGCCGTGCGATGTCGTTGATCGTCGAACGCCTCCCTTTAGGGGCGGCGTCGGCAACGGAGGGCGGACGCGTTGCGGGCTTGGGCTTGCGGGCGGTCACGGGTTTGCGAGCGGTGTCAACCGCTCCTCATTAGCTCGCCGCCGCTGGTTTGGCCAATCTGGAATCTCAGCGTCAGGTGCCGTGTGCGTGGTGGCTGGAATCGAGCGCCGCCGGCGTTCTGGGGGTCATATCGCTCAGATTCCAGTCATCGGGATTGAAGGCGCGATGGGTCGGCTCCTGGACGGGATAGCCGTGGATGTCGTCCTGGCTGTTGACGATGGTGCCGCGCCCCTCGGCCACGTCGGCGATCAGCCGGACGTCGTCATAGTCACGGTCCCACGGACGCGCGCCGGCGTTGTGCAGCACATATTGTTGCACCGACGAAGAGGCCATCGGCACCACGAAGGGTGCCGTCAGCGGCGGTACCTTCAAGATCATGATCTTGGCAGGTGCCGTGGTGTAGCGGCCGAGCATCGGCAGCGGATTACCGATCTGGTCGACCGCCACATTGTCCTTGCCGTAATACTGAAGGTCGCCATAGCCGCCGATCTCAAGGAAGGCGATCCGCGGCACCGTCGACTGGCCGGCGCGCGCGACATTGCCGATCGCGGTGAGCTGGCCGACCTGCCAGGGATGATCGCCCCATTCCTCCGCCATCAGGTTGTAGTGCACGATTCGCTGACCGGGATCGAAGATCAGATTGTTGACCATCACGAGCCTCACGCCGCCCTTCATCAGCGGATTGCGCTCGTAGTTGTGGGCATAGAGATTGCCGACGATCAGAAGGTCCGTCGCGTTGTCGTGGAGCAGCGAGCCCTTGGAGTGCTCGATCTTGTAATGCGTGGCGTAAGCCAGCCCTTCGGCGATGATGTTGTTGGAGAAGGTGATGCGGTGCGACGTGCTCGCGCGCCACACCGCCGGATCGTTGCCTTCAAAGCGATGGCCGGACATCGACATGTTCTCATCCGTCGCCCAGGTGACGGAGTTGTGGTCGAAGATGACGTCATGCGCCCCACCTTCGGTGGAAAGCCCGTCGGTCTCCCAGCCGCTCTTCTTCGCCGCGCCCGCCTCGCCGACGCGCACGCGAATGTGCTGGATGATCACGTCGTGCGTGCCGATCTGGAAGCCGCCGCGAACGAAGGTGATGCCGGGCGACGGTGCCGTCTGGCCAGCGACCGTCAAATAGGGTTCGGTGACGTGAATCTCGTGCTGACCGAGATCCACGACGCCGCCGACTTCGAACACCACGATGCGCGGACCCTTGGTGCGTAACGCTTCCTCGAAAGAGCCGGGACCGTCGGCTGCGAGAGTCGTCACCTTGATAATCTGGCCCCCGCGACCGCCGGGCGTCGTGGCGGCCCAGCCCATGGCGCCAGGAAAGGCCAATACCGGTGCGGGCGTGGATACAGGACGCGCGTGCTTTTCGGGCTTGGTCACAGCGCCGGCCGGCATCGCGCCGAACACACAAATCGCCGCGGCTGTTGAGACGAATGTCTTGATACCCCGCATGTCTCCCATCCTCCGACAGTCTGATACGCAGCCCGACATCGCGCCACGGCCTGGTTCGATTGAAAATGACACCGGTTTCCTCTAGAGACAACCGAGAAGTTTGGGCGGGGGACTCAAGGGAGATGCCGGTTTGACGATGAAGGCCGCCGAGACTGCGCAATTCGCGCCGGCCGCGCGCGTGGCCGGCCGCTTCGTCGAAGCACGGCTGGCGGCGACCGCGCTGGCGGACTATCCCGGTCCCCTTCCGGCCGATCTCGAACACGCTTATGCGGTGCAGGAAGCGGCGATCTCTTTATGGCCGGACACCATTGTCGGGTGGAAGGTTGGTCGCATTCTGCCGCCGCACGAAGAACAATTCCACGAGATACGCCTGCTGGGACCGATTTTCTCGCGCGCGGTGCTGCGGCCGCAATCCCCGGAAGCGCGCGTCGATTTCCCCGTCTTCGTGGGTGGATTTGCTGCCGTCGAGGCAGAGTACGTGTTCGAGATCGGCAGCGACGCGCCGCCGCGCCAGACGAACTGGACACTCGGTGAAGCCGAGGCACTCGCCGGCAAACTCCATTTGGGAATCGAAACGGCAGGAAGTCCGCTCGCCACCATCAACGCGCTCGGACCGACCGCGGTGATCTCCGATTTCGGCAACAATGCCGGGCTGATTCTGGCCGGCGAAATTCAGAACTGGCGCGGGCGCGATCTCAATGCGCTTTCCTGTGAGGCCTTCGTCAACGACGTATCGGTGGGGCGTGGCAGCGCGGGTTCGCTGCCCGGCGGGCCGATCGAAGCCTTGCGCTTCACCGCCGAACAATGCGCCAAGCGTGGCCGGCCGCTCAGAGCAGGGATGTTCGTCTCCACAGGTGCCGCGACAGGGATCCACGAGTTGAAGGCCGGCGACACGGCGCGGGTGGAATTCGCCGGCATCGGCACGATACGCTGCAAGGCCGTGCCATTCGTCGGCTGAATCCGAGCCGTCAGGAGGAAAACATGCCGGCTGCACAGGTGCAGGACGCGGATGCCGCGGTCGCGGGACGCGCCAGCGCTTTTCGCTGGGTGATCTGCGCCCTGCTCTTCGCCGCCACCGCCATCAACTATGTCGACCGCCAGATCATCGGCGTGCTCAAGCCGGTGCTGCAGAAGGAGTACGGCTGGAACGAGATCGCCTATGGCGACATCGTGTTCTGGTTCCAGGCGGCCTATGCGCTGGGCTATATCGGCTTCGGGCGCATCATCGACAAGATCGGCGCGCGCTTCGGCTATGCGCTCGCTGTTGTCATCTGGACCGCGGCCCACGTCGCACACGCCTTCGTCAGCACGATCGGCGGATTCACCGCCGTGCGCATCGCGCTGGGGTTCGGCGAATCCGGCAACTTCCCGGCCGGCCTGAAAGCCGTCGCAGAATGGTTTCCCAAGCGCGAGCGCGCGCTTGCCACGGGCATATTCAACGCCGGCGCCAATGTCGGCGCCATTGTCACACCGCTGATCGTGCCGGCCATCACGCTGGCGTATGGCTGGCGCGCAGCGTTCCTGATCACCGGCCTCTTCACGGTCGTGTGGCTCGTGCTGTGGGTCTGGATCTACCGCAAGCCCAAGCAGCATCCGCGCGTCAACGCCGCGGAAATTGCGCTGATCGAAAGTGACCCACCGGACCCGGCCACGACCATCGCTTGGCACAAACTGCTCCCGGTGCGCGAGACCTGGGCCTATGCCATCGGAAAATTCCTGATCGATCCGATCTGGTGGATGTTCCTG
Organism: Rhizomicrobium sp.; assembly: GCA_035255625.1. GTDB lineage: Bacteria > Pseudomonadota > Alphaproteobacteria > Micropepsales > Micropepsaceae > Rhizomicrobium. The sequence continues at coordinate 6,004 of DATEZM010000174.1, forward strand.
TTCTGGCTGCCGGATTTCTTCGCCAAGCGCTATTCCCTCGACCTGCAGTCGTTCGGCCCACCGCTGGTCGCAGTCTATGTTCTCTCCGATCTCGGCAGCATCGCCGGCGGATGGATGTCGTCATCACTGATAAAGCGCGGTACGAGCATCAACGTCGCGCGCAAGCTCACCATGCTGGTGTCGTCCTTCCTGGTCATGCCGGTGATGTTCGCGATGTATGCCAACAATCTGTGGCTCGCCGTCGCGATCGTGGGACTGGCGACCGCGGCGCATCAGGCGTTCTCCGCCAACCTCTACACAATTCCCTCCGACGTCTTCCCGCGCGCGGCGGTCGCGTCGGTCGTCGGCATCGGCGGCACGGCGGGCGCGATCGGCGGCATGATCATGGCGAAATTCGCTGGCTATGTGCTGGAGCGGATCGGCAGCTACACGCCAATTTTCATCGTCGCGGGCAGCGTGTATCTGATCGCGCTGATCCTGATCCATCTCCTCTCGCCGCGCCTCACGCCGGTGACGATCGAGGGCGGCCGATAGACTTAACCCTGTCGATCAAAGTCAATAGCGCCAACATTACCCATTCTGAATTTGTACCGGCGCAATTGCGCAGGATTGTCTAATGTCTCCCGCAAGGTCGGGGGAAAAGCATGCGGCGTATGTGGATGATGGGTTTAGCTGTCGCGCTTGCAGTTTCGGGCGCGGCGGCACAGCCGGCGCCGGCCTGGATGGATCAAAGCCTGTCGGCCGATGCCCGCGCCGACCTCGTCCAGGCACAGATGAGCCAGGACGACGAGCTGCTGCTCGTGAAGGGCTATTTCGGCGCCGACACACACCAGCCCTGGATCAAAACGCCGCCGGCGGAATACCTGTCCCAGTTGCCCGGCACCGCCGGCTTCGTGCCCGGCATTCCGCGC
>DATEZM010000175.1:0-5848 GCA_035255625.1 Rhizomicrobium sp.
GTGGAGCTTCAGATATTCGAAAATGTCGTCGATTGCGGGCTTGTCGAACCGCCGCGACAGGCTTTGGATGAATCGTCCGGCCTCGGTGTGCGTGAAGCGGCCGGACTCGATGTCATCCAGCAATTGCTGATGCGATTCATAATCGTGAACCAGCCATTGATGCACCGCATGCTCGGATTTGGTGAAGATGAACAGGAAGACAAGCGGCAGACCGAGCAGAACCCCAACGGTGGAGTATATCGCCGTCTCTGAGAACTGATTGTAGGCGATATGAATCGCGATCGCCGCGAACAGGCCAACCAGGAAATACCAAGGCCGAACCTTGCCACGGCGCTCGATCATCGACTGGGACAGCGCGGCGAACAGCGCGGTCGCCCCGCCGTGCATGATCGCCGAGCCGAATCCCCGGATGATCCAGGTGCCGAACTCCGCATCCCGCAGAGTCGCCAGGAAATAGAGATTCTCGAACACCGCAAAGCCGGTGCCGACCGCGAATCCCATGATCGTGGCATCGATCATGAAGCCGATGCGGTTGCGCGTGAAGAAAAAGACAAGCACCGCCGCTTTGAGCACCTCTTCCACGACCGGTCCGCCGAACCGGCTATAGGTTGCGTAGTCGATCGCAAGGGCGCCAATCAGGTAACCGTTGATGAAATAGGCGCCGACGGCCAGCGCAAGTCCGGCGGCGATCGTCTCGACCATCTCACCCAAACTGGTAAGCCGGTAGCTGTCGAAGAAAAGCAGCACCGCCAGGAAAACCAGCACCGGCGCCAGCGCAATGGGAGCCTCGATGAAAAATTGCGTCGTCATTGCGCCGTTCCGCTCAGAGAATCTTCAGCGAGGCCAGAATCTCGTCGTGACGGGTGGTGATGCTGCTGTCGCTGAACCCTCGCGCATAGCCGATCGAGAACGTCATTGGCAGGCGGACCGCGATGGTGAAATTCCAGTCGAGCTGGAAGCCGAGGTTTTCATAGGTATGCGACACCGTCCGGCCGGGATCGCCGACTAGCACGCCTGCGAACAGAGCCGGCCGCACCGAGCTCAGGAAGAACCCCGCCGTGCCGACGTCGTCGAACCATACGGGCGGCAGGTTCCATTCGCCGACCCCCTTCACGAAGCTCTGGGCGCCGATCGCGTCGATGTCGAAGCCCGGAAAGCTGTCGAAGTCGCGGTAGCGCTTGATCTCGCCATCGTCGACGAAGTTGTTGCCGAAAGAGCCAAAGTAGAAACTGTCGAGGCTCGAATGCGGATCGCCGACGCCATATCCGGCCGATGCGTAGCCCCAGATCGACGAATGCTGCCATGGCAGGGCGAAGCCGGCGCTGGCATCGAGCCGTGCCTTGGGGAAGAATTCTCCACGGGAGTAGTCGGTGCGAAAATCGGCGCGCAGATGGTAGCCTTCCTCGTAGTCGACTGCGCCTAGCGATTTGTCGATGTTGTCGTAATTGAGGGCCAACTTGAGCGTACCCAGGCTCGGCGCTCCGGCGGGGACGTTCTGCGCACCCGGCAACGACTGAATGCCGGAATAGAGTTCAAGATCCGCCGTGAAATCGAGCCGGCGCGGCGGATCGTAGATCAACGCCTCGCTGAAGCCGCCCAGGAGCGCGTCGCCCTTGCGGCTTCGGTCCACCGGCCCGAAGAGGTCGTAGAAATTGGCCTCGTTGTGCCAGTATTTCACGTGCCAGAAGAGTGTCCGGTAGGAGATGTCGCCGTGGAACTCTTCGCCGCCCGTGATGTCGCCCGCAGGCGAGTACGAGATATTGGCGGCAAGCTCGTTGTAATCCAGCGGGTCCTGGAAGTCGGCGTAGAGACCTAAGGCCGCGTGGCCCTTATAGCCCATGACGGTCGGATAGAATGCCATGAGCCGAAGTTCGTCGCGCGGAATGTACTCGCCGCGGCCGGTAATCATCGAATCGAGCGGCACCTGGGAGGGCGGTCCGACCGCCCAACTCTTGACGACCGGATATTTGTTCGCGATCTCGGTGCCGAGGAAGCTCACATTGCCGAGATCGTCGAGAGGCTTTGGATCGATCCGCACCGGCAGGAATCCGTCGCCGGAATATTCATAGACGATGAGCGAGCCGTCCTTCATCGGCAGCGGGCGGAAGAATCCTGTGACCGCATTGCTGACGGCTTCCACCTTGCCGGTGGCGATTTCGAGGCGGTACACGTTCGACACGCCGGTATAGAAGGCGGTGGCGTAAAGGTATTTTCCGTCCGGCGAGAACACGCCGCCTTCCGGCACGGCGGGATCGCGTCGCATCGTGGCGATCGGCTTCACCGTGCCGGCAATGAGGTCGGCGATGCGGAACACATCGATGCGCTGCTCGCCGCTGACCTCACCGATCGACGCCGCGAGATATTGTCCGTCCGGCGAAATGTCGAGGTCGAACAGGTTGCGGCCATAGGGAAAGGCGTGCACCAGCCTCCAGCTATCGTGCTCCGGCCCGACACGGACGAGCGAGTCCAAGCCATTGATCGGACGCACCCCCCACAACGAGTGGTCTACCGGGTTGAGCGCCAAATCGCCGGCCCGTCCATCGCGGATCAGCATCTTCGTGGCGCCGCTCGCCAGATCGATCTCCATCAGATCGCGAAAGTCGTTGTTGTCGGTGGTGTAGTAGACTTTGCGTTCGGCCTCATCGTAGGCGAGCGAGGTCACGCGATAGAGCGCCGGCCCCTTCAGGTAGGCCAGCCTGCGGACGCTGCCGTCTTTCAGGGAGATCATGCCGATATTGGCGATGACGCCGGGAGCGCGGAATCCCGCGATCAGGCTGTCGGTTGCGGCATCGTAATAGGTGCGCGACACCGAACCCAAGGCATGCGCGACCAGCGGCTTTTCCGGCGTCACGGCATATTGCTGCACCGATCTCAGGTTCTTGGCCTGGAAATCGTGCTCCCATTTGATCCAGTCGTCCCAGGCATCGTCGAGCGGCTTGCCGAACACGCGATGGAAGTCCGTCTCGTAATAGGCATCGCTGCCGTCCTCGCGCTTGAGCCATTGGATGACCTTCTCCGGGCCATAGGTCATCGCGAGATAGGACATGAAACGCGTCCCGTAGAGATAGTCGTTGGCGCCGACCTGGAAATCGATCGAATTGCCTTCCGCTTCCAGTCCCAGCGGCGTGAAGAATTGCGCGTTGTCGCGGACCTTGGCGCGGAACACCATCTCGTCATAGCCGCCCTGAGCACGGCCGAGGCCCCCCGCCATCCACGTTTCCATGAAGACGGCGCTGCCCTCAAGATACCAGCGCGGCACCGTCGTGCGGGGCGCCGCCAGAAAGTTATAGACAATGGAAATGGGATGCTCGGCGATCGGAAGCGGCTTGCCGTGCAGCGCCGCGCGCCACCAATCGTCGGCGCCGTTGGCGACATCCATCGTCGCGACATGGGTCAGCTCGTGATTCATCAACGTGAAGAATCGTTCGCCGGGACTGAAGGTCTCGAACGGGATGTAGATGGGTGCCACGTCGAGCGTCAGCCCGTTGCTCGGTATGACGCGCACCACGGCGCGGCCATTGTCGGAAAGGTCGCGGAGCAGGACGACGGGCCGGTCGAACGGCGTCCAATTGTAGGTCTTGCGCTGGAACGCGAAGGAGTTTTCGTAGGAGCGCGCAACGTAAGGCGTCAGGTAGGTCTGGAGAGGATCGTAGTAGAGGAGTTCGAGATCCTTGGTCTCGAGCTTGCTCAGCCCCACCGACGGCGAAAACACCTGGCTCTGCGCGGCAGCCGGCGATCCCAGACTTAGCGCCAAGCAAAACGCCAGGCAGCCCGCACCTTTCACCAACACGATTCACCCCTCGACAAGCCGCCCAATCTGGCAGTTTGACGCAAAAAGAAACAGCCACCGCCCGTGAGGCGGTGGCTGTCGCGGTAAATCCTAGGCTTAGTGTGACTGCGAAGCCGCTTGGGACGCTGCCTGCGAGGAGGCCTGCGAGGCCGCGGCACCGGCTGCCTGAGAGGCTGCCTGCGACGCAGCTTGCGAGGCGGCCTGCGAAGCAGCCTGGGACGCGGCAAGCGCCGCGGCCTGAGCAGATGCCTGCGAGGCCGCTTGCGAGGCCGCAGCGGACGCAGCCTGTGAAGCGGCCTGCGAAGCAGCGAGCGCGGCGGCTTGCGAGGCGGCGGCGGACGCGGCCTGCGAAGCGGCCTGAGACGCCGCCTGCGAAGCTGCAGCCAAGGCTGCTTGCGATGCCGCAAAAGAAGCCGCCTGCGAGGAGGCTTGAGACGCGGCGTTCGATGCCGCCTGAGATGCGGCGTTCAGGGCGGCCTGGGCGGCGGCGGACTGCGACGCAGCCTGCGATGCCGCCTGAGACGCGGCCTGCGATGCCGCTTGCGAGGCAGCAAGCGCTGCCGCCTGCGATGCAGCAGCAGAAGACGCGTGAGAAGCCGCCTGCGAGGCGGCCTGCGAAGCCGCAAGAGCCGCGGCCTGCGATGCAGCAGCCGAAGACGCGTGAGAGGCAGCAGCCGACGCAGCCTGCGAGGCGGCGGCAGACGCGGCCTGCGAGGCCGACTGCGCCGCGGCCTGAGCAGCAGCAGCGGAAGCGGCCTGCGACGAGGCATTGGACGCGGCTTGCGACGCAGCTTGCGATGCAGCAATCGACGCCGCCTGTGACGACGCGGCGTGCGCGGCCTGCGAGGCGGCAGCGGAAGCGGCCTGGGAGGCCGCACTAAATGCTGCCTGCGAAGCGGCGTTGGTCGCGCTGGCTGCCTGCGAAGCGGCGGCGGCGGAAGCCTGCGAAGCGGCGTGCGATGCCACGTTCATTGCGGCTTGCGACGCTGCAAGCGATGCGGCCTGATTGGCCGCTTGCGACGCCGCATGACTCGCCGCCTGCGAAGCGGCAGCCGCTGCTGCCTGAGACGATGCCTGGGACGCGGCGGCCGAGGACGCCTGCGAGGCGGCTTGCGACGCAGCCTGCGTGTCCTTGGACAGATCCTGGAACGAGTCGGTCTGCATCATGTTGGGGACCGAGGTGTCGCCGGTGACGACGTCGCCCTCATGGACCTGGCCGGACTGGTAGCGGCTCATCGGCGCGACGGTGCCCGAAGTGAGGCCTTTCGTCGGCGGAAAATACTGGCTGCCGATCACGACGCCACCGGCTACGATGGCAAGAACGGCGGCGCCCATCAGCAATTTGCCTCTGCCGAAACGAGAATTACTCATCTGAGGTGGTCCCCCTTAAGGATCATGTCACGCAACACATGGTCTCACCCCGGCGGATCGTCAAGCAAAGTCGGTCACAGCGCACGCGGCTAGAATTGCCGCCTATGTCGGCTCCCATTGGGAGGGTTGTGCAGATCACCAAACGAATTCAACAGCTTAAATCGTATCGTAGGCTTTGGCTGATAACCAATTCCGGCAGAGAGCGCTGCTGCACAAGCGCCAAGCGCTGTGATTAACATCGATTTGCCGTATTGCGGCGCGGTGCGCCTTGTTAACCTCGCCCATGGGCGAGGCGGCGAATTCCGGCGATATAGATAAAGTGCGCGCGGCTAAGATCGCCGACGCGCTGGCGCGAGATGGTGTGTTCGCTGCGCTTCCGCCCACGCGCCTGAGAGCGCTCGCGGAGTCCGGCACCTTCCTGCAATTGGAAAAAGGCGAGCGGCTGTTCGGCCATGGCGACCGATCGGATGCGGCCTATGCCGTCTTGCTGGGCGAGATCGAGATCACGATGCCCGGAATCGACGGACGCCCGGTATGGCTGGCGCGCATCCGTGCGGGCACGATGATCGGCGAAATGGGTGCGATCGACGGAACGCCGCGCGTGACCAATGCGAATGCGACCCGACGCTGCGAACTGCTGCGCATCGACCGGCGGCTCATCCTCGATGCCATGCTCGCAGAGCCGAA